>JBBQBU010000142.1:0-11879 GCA_038318015.1 Chloroflexota bacterium
TCGCGCGGCGGTAGCTCGTCGGCCGGCGGCGTCGTCGCATCGGGCACCACCACGATCCGCTCCGGCGGCACCTGGAAGCTGTAGCCGATGATGTCCGCGCACGCCTGGGTCAGCGGCAGCAGCAAGTCGGCCTCCGCGAACACGCTGGCTTCGAGCGCGCGCGTACGGTCCGCGACCCCCTGGACCTCCCCCGGCTCCAATGAACGGTTGTCGCGCGGGCGGGTCGAGAAGATCTCGTGTACCTCGTAGATGACTGGCCGCTTGTGGATCGGCTGCATCCGCAGGAAGATCCAGGCAAGGCGCGGGTCGCGGGTCAGGATGGCGTCCGGACGCGGGCGCAGACGGAGCACGTCCGCGACGCAGGCCAGCGCATATGACCAGTTGGTGATAGCCAGCCGCTTGTGGATCTCCAGCCAGCGCAGGCCGTCCACGCGCGCCACCGGCAGCGACACGACGCGGAGGCGCGGGTGCGGCGTCAGGCCATAGCCCGCCAGGGCACTGGCAGTCGTGCCGGCCGGCCTGGCAGGCCGCTGGGCCAGCAGGCGCACTCCCCAGCCCGCACGAGCCAGCGCGTGGGCTGTGTGCAGCGTCTGGATGCCGCGCGCCTGGGTCGTCGGGAAGTCGAAGCCGCCGACGTAGACCAGGCGGCGCGTCAGAACCTCGGCTATGGTCGTCCTGGTCATCGTCGTTCCAATCCGCGCTGGATCATGTCGATCACCGAATCGGCCCAGTGCTCGACGCTGTGCAGGCGTGCGATCTCGGCCCGGATACCAAGCGCCAGCGTGCGCCGCTCGGCCGGCGACCGTTCGAGCAATGCTGCCAGCCGCGCGGCCAGCCCGGCAGCATCGTCGTCCGCGCCGAAGCTCAGGTCGGGCCAGTGCTGGCCGAACAGCGACCGGAAGGCCGGATTGCAGACCACAGACGGCAGCCCACACGCCACCGCTTCAAGGACCGCTTTGTCCAGGCTGCCGGTCTTGCTGGCCGTCGCAAAGAGCGTGGCGCGCTGGTAGGCGGGCACCATCTCAACGTATGGCAGCCCCGCCACGAACGTCACCCGATGTGCAACGCCCCGTGCAGTCGCCTGGGCTCGGAGAGCGCCCAAGTGCGCCACCTCGTTGGCACCGTGCACGCCGCCCAGGAACTTGGCGGACAGGTGCGGATACGGTTCCAGGGCCAGGGCCGCCAGCGCATCAATGACGGTGCAGTACTGCTTGACCGGCGAGAACCGGCCGACCGACAGCAAGCGCTCACCAGCACGTAACTCGTCGGCGGGCCGGAAGCGCTCCAGGTCGATCCCCTGCCCGGTAATCGTCACCTTCGGGCTGGCGATCCTGAACCCCTCCGGCGTTGACGTGCCGACGCCCCGCACCAGCAGATGCGCCAGCCGCAACAACGGGCTGACGTGCCCGTGTGCGTACCACAGGAATGTCGGGCGGCCGGTCAGGCTGGCGATGGGCGCAGCGGCAGCCGCGAAGACCGGCCCCATGTGCGCCAGCACCGCGTCAATCTCGCCGCGCAGGCAGAGCCGCGCGACGATCTGCTGAAGCCGCACCAGCCAGCCCGCGCGTTCACGAAGGGAGCCGGCACCGCCCTCGTCGCCGGCCTTCCCGAGCGTTGCGAATCGGGTGTTGGCGGGCAACTGCGGGCGGCCCGGCCAGAGCGCCACTACGTCCAGCCGGTCCACGCGCTGCGCCAACGCGCTGGCCCAGCTATTCACGTGCCCGAAGAGGTCATCGGTCGGATCGACCTTCGGGGTGATGAATAGCAGCCTCATCGGCGACCTCCCGCCGACTCAGCGGCCAGTGCCGCGCCGCCCGTGCCTCCTGCGCTGCCCGTGTCACTGACTTCTGCCAGCGCCTCATGGAACACCGCCAGCGTCTCCTCGACCATCCGTGTCACCGTGCGATCGGCAGCGCCGCGCCGCGCGTTCTCACGGATGGTGCGCGCGCGCAGCCCGTCCGACAGCACCTCGGCCAGGGCGCGCCGTGTCGCCGGTACGTCCCCGAAGGGCACCAACAGGCCATCGTGTCCGTCCTGGATCAGCGCGCGGTTGCCGCCGATGTCGGAAGCGACGACTGGCAACCCCGCCGCCATCGCTTCCAGGAGCACGTGCGACAGACCTTCGTAGCCGGAGCAGAGCGCCAGCGCGTCGGCGGCGGCCATCCAGCGGCCGACCTCGGGCTTGGCGACCTCGCCGGTGAAGCGGACGGTGCCGGTTGGCAGCCCTGCCGCCAGCGCTTGCAGACGTGCGCGGTCGGGACCGTCGCCCACCACGACCAGCCGCGCCACAGCCTGGACTTCGCCTGCCAACTCGCCGCGAGCCGGGTTGTTCAGCGCCGCGATGACGGTATCGACGCCCTTCCAGGCCGTCAGCCGCGCGACCACCAGCAACACGCGCTCATCGGCACCTATGCCGAGGCTGGCGCGGATGCTCGCCCGAGATTCCCTCAGGCCGGCGGTCGGATCGTCCACGGCGTTGCGGACCACCCGCACGCGGGCCGGATCAGCACCCCACCCCTCGACATACCCCTGTACGAAGCTGCTCGGCACGATGACGCGCGTGGCAGCCCGCACGTACGCACGCTGCGTCCGGCGCAGCGCCTCAACCCGCAGGCTGTATCGGGACTGCTGGAATTGTTCGAACGGCTCGTCAGCGGCAATCAGCCCGTGGCGAACGGCGTACTCCCAGGCGAAATCACCGACGATCTTCAGCACGACCGGCTTCCGGAGCGCCAGATTCGCCAGCGTGGCCGGCAGCCCGTAGTCATTTACGAACAATAGGTCTGCATCCTGGCCGCGCCGCCAGACCTCGCGCGTGAACAGCGCCAATTTCGAGAAGACCGGCCGGTCACGCGGCACCCGGTACACCGGGTACGGATACCGTCGTGTAGCCGGCAGGTCGCCATAGGTGACGACCTGGACGGTGTGCCCGCGCTCGACCAGTTCTCGGCCAAGCCGTAGCAGATAGGTCGGCGGACCGCCGCTCTCCGGGTGGAACGTCCCCGAGGCGATCAGGATGCGTAACGCTCGGTCCGACAGGCGAGTGCTCCCAGGCGCGGCTTCGAGAAGCGGCCTTGATCGGCTGGTGCTAGGCCGCACCGCACCGCTCCAACGCGCTCCTGGGAGTATATGGGGCTACGGGCCGATCAGACTCGGCAATGGCGCGTATGCTATCGTTGATGATGGAAGAGGGTGAGGCATGCGCGGAAAGCCACACCGGAAGGGCAATCACGCCCGCCCGCGAACAATTCGACCGAAGCAGGAAGAGGGCCAGCAGCCGGCCGCCGAGAACGGCGCTGCGGCGGCCACCGCCACCAAACGGAAGTGCGTCCTGGTCGTCGAGGACAACGCGACGATCGGCGGCCTACTCGTGGCCCTGCTGCGTGAAGAAGGGTACCGAGCGCTCCGGGCCTGGGACGGCCGCGAGGCGCTGAAGATGGCACGCGACCGTCGCCCTGACTTGATCGTCCTGGACTTGAGCCTGCCGTATCGTGACGGCATTGAGGTGCTGCGTGAACTGCGGGCCAATGAGGACACGGCCACCGCGCCGGTCGTCGTTGTGTCAGGCAGCGCGCTCCAGATCACACCCGAAGACCGGGCGCTCGTGACGGATACCGTCGCCAAGCCATTCGACATCGACCGGCTGATGAACGTGTTCCGCCGGCACCTCGGCGACGACGAGGTAGATGTGCCTGACCGCAGTTATGACAAGACTGATAGCCACCTGAATAGCTGGTAGGGCTGCCAGCTCGAAGCCGGAGAGGTTGCACACGGGGCGGCACACCCGCCACTGGACGTGTCGAGGGGGCGGCCGGTATCGGCCGCCCCCTCGGCGTATGGACAACCCCAGCGCGCTAGGAAACGCCGGCGGTCTGCCGAGCCGGCTCATTGACGTGAACATGAGGACTGATCGCCTTGAGTTCGCCGCGCTCGAAGGCCCGCAGGCACGAGATACAGCAGAACCGCTTGCGCTTCAGTTCAAGTCGGTGCTCCGCGAGCACCGCGTCACAGTGGTCACACCGCAACGGAGCAATCATTGGACATCCTCCCTCATTGGAGAGCCGATCCGCACGGACCGGCCACCTTGTGGGCCACACTGCCCACCTCCATACTCGCAGAAACGTAGCAGCAAGAGCAAGAGTGATGCCTCGCTAGTTCCACTCCCAGACAGCCGCAGCCCAGCACAATCCCGCGCCAAACGCGCACATGGCCACGATGTCGCCGGGGTTGATGCGTCCCTGCTCGAACGCCTCGCAGATGGCCACCGGAATCGAGGCGGCCGACGTGTTGCCGTACTTGTCCACATTCATGAAGACCCGTTCAGCCGGCAAATTCAGCTTCTCGCGGGCATTCTCGATGATGCGGCTGTTGGCCTGGTGCGGGATCACGAGGGCGAGGTCGGCGGGCGTCAAGCCGGCCTTTTCAAGCGCCTCAATGATCGAGCCCGGGATGACCTTCGTGGCGAAGCGGAAGACATCGCGCCCTTCCATTTTCAGGTAGTGATTGCGCGCTTCGACGGAATCGTGGCTGGCCGGCTGCCGCGAGCCGCCCGCCGGCACCAGCAGTCGTTCCGCGCCGCAACCGTCCGAGCCGAGCACAAATGAGCGCAACCCGCCCGGCTGGTCCGTCGCCGTCAGCACCACCGCGCCAGCGCCGTCCCCGAAGAGGACGCAGGTTCCGCGATCGCGCCAGTCGATGATGCGCGACATGACATCCGAGCCGACCACGAGCACGTTGCGGAACGCGCCCGTCAGGACGAACTGAGCGCCCGTGACCAAGCCGTAGCCGAAGGCCGCGCAGCCTGCGCCAACGTCAAAGGCACCAGCGCGTCGTGCGCCAAGCGCCTCTTGCACCAGCGAGCCGGTGGCTGGGAAGCCCGGATGATCCGGGGTGCCAGTCGCCACGACGATCAGGTCCAGGTCGGCGGCGTTGATACCGGCCATCGCCAGCGCGTCCCGCGAGGCCGCCACCGCCATCGTGCAGGTTGTCTCGTCGTCTGCCGCAATGCGCCGCTCGACAATGCCGGTCCGCTTCCGAATCCACTCATCGGACGTATCGACCAGCCGCTCCAGTTCGTGATTGTCCATGATGCGCGCGGGGAGGAACTTGCCGACTCCAGCGATGCGGACATTGGTCGCAGTCACGGTTTCGCCTGCTCGTTGCCTGGCGGGGCGGCGGCATCCTCAACGATCATCAGCGCGTCGCCGGCATGTACCAACTGTCCTGATTCGGCCAGGATCGCAGCGATGCGTCCGCCGCGCTCAGCAAGCACCTCGTTGAAGATCTTCATCGTCTCAATCAGCCCGACGACCGCGCCCACTTCGACGCGATCCCCGACTTCAGCCAGCGCCGGCGCGCCAGGTGCCGACGACCGGTAGAAGACGCCGGTGAGCGGGGCTGGCAACGGCGTACCATCCACCGGCGCGTCAACCGCGACGGCGCGCGGTTCGGCCACGCCGGCGATACGGCCAGGGCGGCGCACCAGCCGCAGGCGAAACCCCGCTGCGGCCACCTCTACCTCGGTGGCGTCGCTGGCGCGGACGTGTTCAAGGACGCGCCGGACCTCGTCAAGCCAACCTGCGGACGCCACGGTCACTTAGCCTCGAAACGCTTTGAGGATCAGCGAGCTATTGTGCCCGCCGAACCCGAACGAGTTACTCATCGCGATCTCAAGCGGTCGTTCACGCGCGACATTCGGCACGTAATCAAGGTCGCACGCCGGGTCGGGATTGTCCAGGTTGATGGTCGGCGGCAACATACCGTCCTGAATCGCTTTCACGCACACGATAGCCTCAACAACGCCTGCCGCGCCGAGCAGGTGGCCGGTCATCGACTTCGTGGACGAGACGGCAAGGTCGTAGGCAGCCGGCCCGAACACCGCCTTGATGCCGTTCGTCTCCGAGCGGTCGCCCAGCGGCGTCGAGGTGGCGTGCGCGTTGATGTACCCTATGTCGCGCGTTGACAGGCCAGACTTTCGTAGCGCCATCCGCATCGCTCGGGCCGCGCCCTCGCCGTCCTCGGCCGGGGCGCTCACGTGGTAGGCGTCGGCGCTCAGGCCATAGCCCACCAGTTCAGCATGGATGGTCGCACCGCGCGCCTGGGCATGTTCGAGCGACTCCAGCATGATCATGCCGCCGGCCTCGGCCATGACAAAGCCGTCCCGGTCCTTGTCAAATGGGCGGCTGGCCTTCGTTGGCTCGTCGTTGCGCGTCGAGAGCGCCCGCATCGCGTGGAAGGCCGCGATGCCGATGGGCACCACGCCCGCGTCGGCTCCGCCGGCGATCATCACGTCGGCGTCGCCGCGCTTAATGATCTCTGCGGCCTCGCCAATGCTGTTGCCGCTGGTGGCGCACGCCGACACGACGCTAAAGTTCGGCCCGCGCAAGCCCAGGTCCATCGAGATGTGGCCCGGCAAGAGGTCAATCAGCATCTGCACGATCAGGAATGGCGTGACCCGATCCGGCCCGCGCGTGTTCAGCACCTTGATCTGCTCGCTCAGGCTGCCGATGCCGCCGATGCCCGAGCCGGCCAGGGCACCGATGCGCTCGGAGTTCTCTGCGGTGACAGTCAGGCCGGCGTCCGCCCAGGCCTCGTGTGCCGCCACCATGCCTAGCTGGATGAAGCGGTCGATGCGCCGAGCCTCTTTGGCGTTCATGATCGTCGTCGGATCGAAGCCTGTGCACTCACCAGCGATCTTGACGACGTGATCCACCGTGTCAAAGCCGGCAATCGGCGCGACGCCGGACTCGCCGCGCAGCATGGCGGCCCAGGTACTCGAGAGGTCAAGGCCCAGGGGCGTCACACAGCCCATGCCCGTCACGACGACACGCGTGCTCACAAGACGGCTCCAGCGGCAGCGGTTCGCGCGACGCGGCCGGCCAACGTATCTCCAGGGTAGTGGGAGTATAGCAAGGCGGGTTTCGGAAGCCACCAGGGTTCTGGTGTCCTTCTGGGGACAGTTCGCGCTGGCAGCCTTCGGCGCGGCACCGAACGCCAGCAGCCGGCTACACTGGCCGCAGCGGCAATGCTGCCGCACTCGGAGGCACGGTACTCAGAACCGAGCGTCGTGCACCAGGGAGGCCATCATGCCAGGACTCGGACTTACCCCACTGCCAGAGGGCGTTCTTGAAACCCTCGGCCGCGCCAGCACCGCATCCATCACCAGCGAGTTGTTCAAACTGGGAATTCGCCACAGCTTCATGACCGGAGTCGCGCCACTCTCGCCGGGCGACAAGATGGTGGGCGAAGCGATCACGTTGCGTTACCTGCCGTACCGCGAAGACCTGAACGCGAAGCAGTCCGTTGCCGACCCAGAGCACCCGCAGCGGAAGACCATCGACCACATTGAGGCAGGCCAGATCCTGGTGGTGGCGGCGCGCGGCGACGTGCGCTCCGGCACGCTGGGCGAGATCCTGATGGCCCGCATGAAGGCGCGCGGCGCGGCCGGCATGGTCACGGACGGGGCGGTGCGCGATGCGGTCGGGATCAGGAGCGTGGGGCTGCCGGCGTTCGTGGGCGGGGTACACGCTTCAGCCAGCAACACCCTGCACTACGCCGCTGATGCCGGGCTGCCGGTCTCGTGCGGCGGCATCACGGTCATCCCCGGCGACATCCTGGTCGGCGACGAGGACGGCGTGGTGGTGATCCCGCGCGAGTACGCGGCCAGAATCGCGGATATCTCCGTGCACCACGACGAGCTTGAGGTCTACCTGTTCGAGCGCATCACCGGGGGCGAATCGCTGCGCGGTATCTACCCGCCCAACGAGCAGACCCTGCGCGACTACGACATATGGAAGAAGAACAAGTGACCCTGACACAACCGGGCGTCTACGAGCGGCTTGGCATCCGCCGGATCATCAATGCGGCCGGGCCGGTGACGCGGCTCGGCGGCAAGCGGCTGGCCCCAGAGGTCGCGGCGGCGATGGCCGAGGCCGCGCAGTCGCACGTGCAGATCGACGAGCTCCAGGCGCGGGCGTCGGTGTTCCTGGCCGACGCGACCGGTGCCGAAGCCGGCCTGATTACGTCGGGTGCGGAGGCGGGCCTGCTGCTCGGCACGGCGGCTTGCCTCGCGGGCATGGACCCGCGCCGCATGGACGACTTGCCGGTCGTTCATGATGGCCGCAACGAGATCGTGGTGCAGCGCGGCCACCGCAACGCCTACGACCATGCGTTGCGTGCGGCCGGGGGCGTCTTCGTGGAGGTCGGCTACCTGGGGTCGCCGGGGGCCGGGTGCCACTACGCGTGGCAGATCGAGGCGGCCACCACGCCGAAGACCGTAGCGGTCGCCTGCCCGGTGATGGAGACGCCCGGCACGGTGTCCTTGCCGGAGGTGGTCGAAGTGGCGCACCGCCACGGCCTGCCGGTGATCGTGGATGCTGCGGCCGGGCTGCCGCCGCGCGCCAACCTGCGCCACTTCATCAGCGAAGGCGCGGATCTGGTGGCGTTCTCGGGCGGCAAGGCCATCGGCGGGCCTCAGGGGTCCGGCATCCTGGTCGGCCGCCGCGACCTGATCGAGTCGGCGCGGTTGCAGATGCTCGACATGGACGTGTACCCGCAAATCTGGTGGGCCGGCCGCGAGATGTTGCAGTCGGGGCGACTCGCGGGGCCACCGCATCACGGCATCGGGCGCGCCTGCAAGGTCGGCAAGGAGCAGGCAGTCGGCCTGCTGGTGGCGCTGGAGCGGTACCTTGCCCACGACGAGGCCGCCGAACTCACGGCCCAGGCTGCACGCATGTATCGGCTGGCCGAGGCGCTGGACGGCCTGCGCGGGGTGCGCTGCAACCTGACGCGGCCGGCCGGCGGCGTCCCGAAGGCCGAGGTCTGGATCGACCACGAACTACTCGGAATGAGCGCGTTCGAGGTCATCGAGGGGCTGGAGACGGGCGACCCGGTGGTCTGCGTCTCGCAGGGGCTTGCGCCGAAGGGCGGACTGGTCATCAACCCGATGACGCTGGAGGACGGCGAGGAGCGCATCATCGCGCAGCGCATCCGCGAGGTGCTTGCGGGCGGCAGCTAGGGTAGCCCTCACCCCCAGCCCCCTCTCCCGCAAGCGGGAGAGGGGGTCGAGGGGTGAGGGTTCGGAACCGCCCTGCCGATGGCATGTGTGAGCACTCGCGGCGGTCTAGCGCCAGCGCGTCAGGATCGTCTCGCGGTCGAAGAGGCGGACGGCAGCCCATAGGAGCGCCACGTCGCAGATGCCCGCTGCCGCCGACATCAGCAGGGAGTGGCTGACATCCAGGCGAATCAGACCAAACACCTGCGCCGTCAACAAGCCCGAGATCGGCAGTATCACGATGGCCCCAAGCTGCTGAGCTGCGCGCGGATCACTGGTCCGCGCCGACGCGATCACGGCCAGGCCGACCGCCAGTAGTGCGAACAGTGGCGACAGGATGCCGAACGACACCAGCCAGACCGGCCCGATCGCGAACCGCAGAATCTCGAAGCTGCCGTGGATCAGCGCCAGCACCAGGAACGACGCGTAGCTGACCCAGCTGACAAGCACGCCCGGGATCAGCGCAGCCAGGGCTTTGGCGACCAGCAGTTCCCAGGTGCGGATCGGCGTCGCAAGGAGCGGCTCCAGGGTCCGCACCTGCTTCTCGCCGATGATGCTGTAGCTGGCAATCGTTAGCGGAATGAACAGCGGCGCGAGCAAGTAGAGCACCAACACCTGATCGACCAGCAGCGACTGGAACGCCCCCGCGGCCGAAGCGTTGGCCTGCTGCGGCATCGCCCGCTCGATGGCGTCCAGGCCCAGGCCCGCCTGCCCCGGCAGCGCCCCGACCCAGAGCGCCAGCACGGACATCAGGATGTACAGCAGCGTCGGCACGACCAGCGTCGTCAGAATCAATCGACTCTGCCGCACGTCGTCAAGCTCTTTGAGGGCGACGGCCACCAACCGGCCGATCACGACCGCCCATCCCTGGTCGCATCCAGGCTAGCAAGTTCACCACGTTTTATGGGGACGGAGGGGCCAGCCGGCTCGCCCAGGATGCCCAGGTACGCCTGCTCCAGCGCCGAGTCGAGCGCCGCCACCCGTTGGATATCAGCCCCGGCGGCTACCAGCGCCCGCACAATCTCCGGCGTCTCGCGCTCCACGTCGTTCACCACGACGACCAACTCTTCGTCCGTCACCACGGCGCTGCTGACCATCGGCAGGGCGTGCAGCACCTCAGCGTACCGAGCGGGGTCATGGGCCACACGGATCGCCAGCCGCCGGGTGATGGCCGTCCGCTCAAGCTCACGCGGCGTACTACGCGCGTGGACGGTGCCCCGGAAGATGGCGACCTGATCGCAGAGGCGGCGCGCTTCGTCGAGGTTGTGGGTGCACAGGAAGATTGCCCGACCGTCGTCGCGCAGCTTGCGGATGAAGGCCCGCACGTCGCGCGCCGCCTCGGGGTCCAGGCCGCTGGTCGGCTCGTCCAGGAACACGGCGACCGGCTCGTGCAGCACCGCCCGCGCGATGGCGAGCCGCTGCTTCAGCCCCTTCGAGAAGCCGGACACGGCGTCGTCGCGGCGCTCCCAGAGGCCGAGCAGTTCCAGGCAGGCCCGCACGCGCTCGCGGCGCTTGGCGGTGGGGAGGCCGTGTAGCTTGCCATGAAAGTCCAGGTTGGCGGCGGCGGTCATCCGCTCGTAGAGGCCGGGCGCTTCGGTGAGCAGGCCAACCCGCGTCCGCACGTCGTCAGGAGCGCCGGCCAGCTCGACCCCGCCGATCCAGGCGCGCCCGGTCGTCGGCGCGATCATCCCCGACAGCATCCGAACGGTCGTCGTCTTGCCGGCCCCGTTCGGCCCTAGAAACCCGAACACCTCGCCGCGCTCGACGTTCAGGGTGAGGTCGCGCACGGCCCAGCGGTCGCCGAACTTCTTCCCGAGTCCCTCCGCGCGGATCATGCGCCTGGCCCGGCCGCTGGCCTACGCGCCGCCCGTCTCACGATTCTCTCAGAAATCCGTAGTCCGATCATGGATCAATTGTCGTCCGCGACGGATCGGGGGGGCCAGTCGTTCCTATACTGGCGGCGAGCGGGCTGCCGGTGGACGATGGCCCGCACGTCGCGGTTAGGGGAGGCGAGCGCCATGGATTTGCGTGGGACAGTGTCATTGGTGACGGGCGGCAACGGCGGGCTTGGCCGTCGCATCTGCCACGCATTGGCTACGGCAGGGTCGCACGTGGCCGTGGTCTGTCGGTCCTCGCGTGAAGATGCAGAAGGCGTCGCCGCCGAGCTGCGCGAACTTGGTGTGCGGGCCGAGGTGTTCCAGGCCGATGTCACCGTCCGCGAGGAGATCATCCGACTGTACGATGAGGTGCTCCAGAGCTTCGGGCAGATTGATGTCCTGATCAACAATGCGGCCTACAACCAGTCAGTCGCCTTCAAAGACCTGGACGGCCTGACACCAGAGGTCTGGGACAAGATTCTGACGGCGAACACGACCGGTCCGTTCCTTTGCACCCGCGAGATTGCGCCGATCATGAAGAAGCAGGGACGCGGACGGATCGTCAACATCAGTTCGGTGGCCGGCTTCACGCCGACTGGCAGCAGCATCGCCTACGCGGTGTCGAAGTCGGCGCTGAACCATCTGACCCGCTGCATGGCGGTGGCGCTTGCCCCGGAAGTCCTGGTCAACTGCGTCGCGCCCGGCCTGATGGAGGGCACCCGGATGACGGCGCGGCTGCACCCCGAACAGGTGAAGAACGCGCGGGCCGGTGCCCTGATCGGCAAGGCGGCCGAGCGCGACGACGTGGCCGATCAGGTTGTGGCGTTCGTGCGGTCGGATAGCACGACCGGGCAAACGCTGGTGATCGACGGCGGCCGGTACTTCCACTGATGTGCTGGGTGCGGGGTGCTGGGTGCTGGGTGCTGGGTGCTGGGTGCTGGGTGCTGGGT
>JBBQBU010000143.1:0-11844 GCA_038318015.1 Chloroflexota bacterium
GGCGCGATCATCCAGACGAGCAGTGGGGGCCGCCCGTCCTTGAACACCGAGACCAGCCAACTGCTCGGCGACGACCACTCGAACTGCCGCAAGGCCCAGTCTACCCAGGCCGCTTCGTCCACGAACGGATCGAGGCCGAGCAGGTTGACCATGCGCGGGACGGCCGCTGCCACGGCCAGCACGACCAGCCAGAAAGCATCGGCGACACGCCAGGGCAAAGCCGGGTGGGGTTCTGCCAGGGGAACGGCGGCGGTGCTGGCCGGCGGGTCGAGGCTAGCAGCAGGCACGTCGATCACAACGCGCTCCGCTCCGGTTCTCCCACCGCTACCCGCGCAGGTGCGTATCCAGGTGCATGTGCCCGTGGCGCTGGCCCGCCCTCGCCCGGCCTCGACCGCCACCTGGTGACTGCCACACACGCAATGTGCGCTGGCCTGCGTGCGCGGCGGGGGCCGCCATGCAGCGGGTACAGTAGAGGCCGTCGATGTGGGGGCACGCCATCGCCACTGTTGCCGGCGCGCGGGTCGTCCGTGACCGATAGCACCATCTTGCCGATCAGGTCGGGGCGCGGCCGGCGCGGTGCAGCCGACGAGGAGTGGTCCGGTGCTCGAAGCATCCGCCAGACAATCACGATGGCTGATGGTGACAGAGTGCGGAAGACCACGCAAGGCGTAGTCGGCCCGTGCCACGGCGGGCGGCATGATACGCCCGTGCCACCAGCGGCTGCGACGGTGCCGACCCGGTGAGCGGTACGTCGGTGCCGGAGGCCGCTCAGACTGTCGCTCCGGGGCACACCGCAGACGGGGTTGTCCCGCCGCCGACGCGCGGCCGACCCGCGCTGATCGAGGCCGTCGTCGTGGCGCTGCTGGTCGCCGTCCTGGCGACCCAACTGCTGCGCTACCCGGTTGCCGACGACAGCGTCGACCGGGAGTACCGGATCTACGCGGCGCACCTCGCCGCCACCGGCACGCTGATGCCGTCTGCGCGCCTGCCGGGCTACCCCGCGTTTATGGCATTGGCCTCCTGGCTCGTGCCCGGACCGCTGGGTGAGGCCGTGTTCTGGGCGCAGTTCTGGCTGATGTTAGTGTGTGCAGTAGCCGGCTGGGCGGGCGTGCGCCGGCGCTTCGGGCCGCTGACGGCGGCGCTGTTCCTGGGCCTCGCTGCCGCGCCAAACGTGCTGGTACGCTGGATGGCGCTGCCCTTGCCAGATGCACTGTTCGGGCTCCTCGCCGTGGCGGTACTCACCGGGTTGGGCTGGTGGACGCTATCGGCACGGGTGGGCGTCGGGTGGCGCTGGCTGCCGCCGCTCGGACTTGCCATGCTCATGCTGCTCGCGTTCCAGCCGACCGCCGCGCCGTTGCTGCTTTTGGCGTTGCCGGCGTTCCTGGTGGCGTTGCTCGCTGGGTGTCGCTCGAACGGGCATCGGCACCTGCTGGTCACGACGCGCACGGGGTTGCTTCGGCTCGTGTGGGCCGCAGTGACACTGGCGGCTGTTATGGGCTGCACCGCCGCGCTGCTCGATACCGGAGCCGCTCGCTTTGCCGCTGATATCGTCGGCTACCGCGTGGTGGTGGCCCTGCCGCCGGCCTCGGACGTGGCGGCCGAGCGGCGCATTGAGGATGCGAAGCGCGCATTCAGGCGTTCGCAAGACCAACGCATCGAGTCAGCGCGCTTTGGCACCTACGACCGATTCGACCTGCTGACGGCGCTTCGCCCAGCCGACGTGCGTGCCGTCTGGTGGGGGCGGCTGGCGGCAAACCCTGCCGTCTACGTCTCCGCAGTGCTGGATGACGTGCTGCGCGGGCACGACTACCTGACACGTCAGTTGGTCCCGTTCTTCGGCGACCCGTCCCGCCTCTTGCCGCTCTCCGAGCCGTACCCGCGCGACGACGGGAGCCCGGCCGGCGACCTGTTCCGTGCGACGGGCCTGCTCATTCTGGACCGGTCTCCACCCGCTCACTTCCCGTACCAGGTAGAGGTGGCAAACGCGGTGCTACGGATGGTCGGCGTGTGGGGGCTGGCGGCGCTGGGCGTCTGGCGCTGCTGGCGCGCGTCCGGCCCGGCCATCGTGGCGGGTGGCACGCTGCTGGTGGGCTTCGCGCTCACGGCTGCTGCCACGAACACCCTGCACATCCGCTATCTGCTGCCGCTGGTGCCGTTCCTCTGGCTATTGCACGCTGCGGGTGCTGCCTGGATAGTGCGGGTGCTGGTGGGCGCGACGTCACGGGCCGGTGCGCAGATGCACGAAGCAGCGTTGTTGGCGTGGCGACTACCGGCACGCTCCGTCCGCACCGCGCGGGTGGGTGAGGCGCTGATGGTTGCCCTCTTGGCCGCATTCATGGTGTCCCAACTCCTGGCCTCCGCCGCGACTGGCGACCCGGACCCTGACGGCTACGTCAGCTACGCCCGCAGTCTCGCGGAGGCCGGGCGCATGCCCAGTTCCGGCCGGATGCCGGGCTACCCACTCTTCCTGGCGCTCCTGCTCCTCACCGCCGATGCGCCCCTTTCCGAAGCTGTCTTCTGGGCGCAACTCTGGTTGACGGTCGTGTTCGTGGCGGCCCTCTGGGCGTTCGTGCGCTGGCGTTTCGGTGTCTTGCCGGCCGTGAGTCTGCTCGGCATCTTCGCCGCTCCATCGTACTTCATGCAGATGGCGGTGGTGATGTTGCCGGATGCGCCGTACAGCATCCTGCTGCTGCCGTTGCTGCTCGGTGCCGGCTGGTGGACCCTGGCCGACCGACCGCGCGGTGGCTGGTGGTGGCTGCTGCCATTCGCGGGGGGGACGGTCGCGCTCCAGGCGATCCGCCCGACGACGTTCGTGATCGTGGCGCTACTGGCGGGGGCGCTGGTCGCCGGCCTGCTCGTCGGGCGGCGCTTCGGGGGTGGCGAGCGGTTGGCACGACCGCCGGCAACGGTGGCGCGAGCTGGTGCACTGCTGATGTCCGCACTGGCCGCCCTGGCTGTGAGCACCGGCCTGCTCGATACAGGCGCGGGCCGCCAGAATGCCGAAATCCTGGCGTACCGCGTGGTGACGCGGCTGCCGGCGGCGTCGGACTCGCCGGCTGAGGAACGCATCGAGGCTGCCCGTCGCCGGTTCGCCGAAATCGAGGGACAACAGATTGACGACGCCCGCTTCGGCACCTACGAGCGCTTCAATCTGTTTGGCGAGATCCATCCCGACGATGCCGCAGCCGTATGGCGCGCCCGTCTGGCGGCCCACTCCGCGCTGTACGCGGCCGGGGTCATCGAGGAGGTGCGCTTAGGCCACCACATGCTGGCGCGCGTGGCCCTGCCTTACGTCTACGAGGCTGGCCGCCACTCGCTGTTCGTGGCGCGGTATCCACGCAATGACGGCAGCCCTGAAGGGGATCTGTTCCGTCGGACCGGGCTGATCGTCAATGATGGCCGGCCGCCACCAGGGCACTATCCGTTCGAGGTCGCGACCGCAGGTGCGCTGCTGGAACTGCTCGCCATCTGGGGATTGCTTGCGCTGGGCGTCGTCCGGGCGTGGCGGCGCGACGGTGCCCTGGCGGTTGCGTTCGGGCTTCTGATGGCCGCCTTCGTGGCAGCCGTGGCGACGACAAACACGATTGATCCGCGCTACCTGCTGCCGTTTGCGCCGCTGGTCTATCTCGGGCAGGCGCTCGGCGTGACCTGGATCATCGAGCGGCTGGCGCCGGCGGCGGTGCCGTCGCCGCGCTGGGCGCATGGCGCACTCGCCCCAGTTAATGGTGACGTTCGGGGGGTCGCGGGCTAGGCGTGTGCGGCCTCGCCCACGCCCGCCGCTGCCACGAGGTCGGCCAGGAGTCTGGAGAGCAGCGCATACTCCACGTCGAGCCGTTCGACCAGCGGCACCAGTTCGTCAAGCTGATTGGCGCGGGCGCACCGCTCGATGTCTGCACACAGGGTCTGCATCCGCTCTGCGCCGAAGTTCCCGCTGCTGCCCTTCAGACTGTGCGCCGCCCGTGCCAGCGCTTCGGCGTCGCGGCCGGCCAGACTCGTGCGAACGGCGAGAATCCGTGGCGGCGTATCCAGCGTGAAGGCCTGGACGACTTCGGCCAAGAATTCGGCGTCGCCCCCGAACTCCGGGTCGCGCAGGGCGGCGATCGCGCTATCGTCAAGCACCGTAAGCGCATCAATGCGCGTGAGATCAGGATGTTGCGGGTCCATTGACGTGGCCTCCCCTGCGTCGCGACGCGGTGTTCCGACGTTGCTTGCGGTCCATTGGCGAAGCACTGAGCGGAGTGCTGCGGCACTGGCGGGCTTCGTCAGGTAGTCGTCCATGCCCGCCTCCAGGCAGCGGTCACGGTCGCCGGCCATGGCTGAGGCCGTCATGGCGATGATCGGAATCGGCCGCCGACGCATGGGAATCGTGCCGTCGCCTTCCAGCCGTCTGATCTCGCGGGTCGCGGCGTAGCCGTCCATCTCTGGCATCTGGCAGTCCATCAGGATCGCGGCGTATGTGCCCCGCTGCACCGCCTCGACGGCCTGGAGGCCGTTGCAGACGATGTCTGCGGTGTAGCCGAGCCGCTCCAGCATGCGCGACGTGACGCGCTGGTTGATCGGGTGGTCTTCGACCAGCAGCAGGTGGGCGCCCGGCTCGTCGGGGCCACGGAGGCCGTCGAGGGCACCGCCGGTCCAGTTGACAAGCGGGGTCGTGTGCGACCGTACGATGGCCGATTCGGCTGGCGCGGGTACCCGCAGCACACGGGGCCAGCCGGGGGCGGTCCGCTCAGTTTCGGCGGCGGCTTCCAGGCCGACGTTGAACCAGAACGTGCTGCCGTGCCCGACGACGCTTTCCACGCCGATCTCGCCGCCCATCATCTCGACGAGCCGCCGGCAAATGGCCAATCCGAGGCCGGTGCCGCCGTAGCGCCGCGTGGTTGAGCTGTCGGCCTGGGTGAACGGGTCGAAGAGCGTTGCCTGCAACTCAGGGGAGACGCCGATGCCGCTGTCGGTGACGCGGAACGCCATCATGACGGTTGCGCCGCGTTGTTCCACAAGCTCGGCATGCATCGACACGATCCCGCGCTGGGTGAACTTGAGGCCGTTCGCCACGAGGTTGACGAGGATCTGGCGCAGACGGCCGGGGTCGCCGCGCACGACGGACGGGACGGCATCCGCCACCTGGGCTTGGAGTTGCAGCCCACGTGCCTCGGCGGTCCCGGCCAGGAGGTCGCGCACTTCATCGACGACGCGGCGCACGTCAAACGTGATCAGTTCAAGTTCAAACTTGCCAGCCTCGATCTTCGAGAAGTCCAGGATGTCGTTCACGATGGCGAGGAGCGCCTGGCTGCTGGCGTGGATCGTCTCGGCACATTCGCGCTGATCGGCGGTGAGCGGCGTTTCCAGCAACAGGCTAGACATGCCGATGACACCGTTCATCGGCGTGCGAATCTCGTGGCTCATGCTGGCGAGGAACAGCGATTTGGCCCGATCGGCTGCCTGGGCCGCGTCGGCCAGCCCTTCGGCGCGGTGGGCGGCGTCTTCGAGTGCGGCGTTCGTCTTCCGTTCGCGCGCATAGCGACGGGCGTTCTCGATGGCAATGGCCGCCTGATCGGCCAGCAAGCCGAGCAACTCCAGGTCAGCATCGGTGAACGGCCGGTCGCCGGTTTCGCGCCAGGCGCTGATGGAACCGACAAGCGTGTCTTGAAACAGGATGGGCTGGCCGACGCGCTCCGCCGCTGGTGCTGTAGATTCGAGTGTCGGCAGATCGCCAGCGGCCCGTGGCGAGTGGACGATGATGCCGCACCGCTCCTGGGCTGCCTGCCCGGACACGCCGCGCCCCAACTCCAGCGGGACCGCAAGACGCGGACGGACCACGCCGGCCATCGCATGCACAATGAGTTCCTGTCGGCCCTCGTCCCAGAGGCGCAGGACGGCAGCATCGGCCTGGAGTAGTCGGGCCGCGTGATCCACGATCCGCTCAAGCAGTTGGTCAAGCTCAAGTTCCCGCGTGATGTCGCGATTGATGAGCCGCACGGATTCCAGGCGGCGGTTTCGGTCCGCGAGGTCTGCCTGAGCTTGCATGCGTTCCGTGATGTCTTGCTTGATGGCAACGAGCTGGGTGATGGTGCCCTGCTCATCGCGAATCGGCGTCACCGCCATCTCTTCGACGTACTCGCTGCCGTCCTTGCGGCGGTTCACCAACTCGCCGCGCCAGACTTGCCCGCCGAGGATGGTGGCCCAGAGGTCGCGATAGAACTCGCGTGACTGACGGCCGGAGCGGAGGATGCGCGGCGTAAATCCACGAACCTCATCCGACGTGTAGCCGGTGAGGCGTGTGAACGAGTCGTTGACCCAGGTGATGTGGCCGCCACGGTCAACCATGACGACGGCGTTCGCGACGGCTTCGAGTGCCATCGTCAGCTTCCGGGTCTCACGGTCCCGTGCTTCTACCTGCATCGCCATCGTGTCGAACGCGCGGCCGAGCCGCCCGAGTTCGCCGCGCTCATCGTCAATGCCGGCCCGCGCCTGCAGATCGCCCTCGGCGATCCGCTCGGCCGCGCCTGCTACCTGCCGAATCCTGCCGACGACGAGGCGCTCACCGCCGAACCAGGCCGCCAGCATCCCCAGCAGAATGACGCCGCCCAGCGCCAACAGGTGCTCACGGGTGATGCGGGAGACATCCTCGAACGCAACCTGTTCTGGTATGCCCACGACGACAATAGCCCGCGTCACGCGCGCCGGACCTTCGAGCGGCGCGTAGCCGGTCAGGCGGCTCCCGCCATCTGGCCCGACGCTGGAGAACGTCCCTGGTTCGGCCGCACCCAGGATCGGGCTGAGCCCCTCCGCGTTGACCTGGCGCTGGCCGACGACATGCTCATCGGCGGGTTCATGGTCCAGCACGGTACCGTCGTCATCCAACAGGACCAGGCTGGCACCGGCTGGCATCGCGACATCAAGGGACAGGTCGCTCAGCCAACTGGTCGTCTGGGTCAGCAGGAGGACGCTTTCAACGCGGCCGGCCGCATTGAGGATGGGCCGCGCGACTTCGAGCAGTGCCCGGCCGCTCCGGTGATCGGTGCCATACTCGCCCACAGCAAACCCGCGCATGGCGACGGCCCGCTGGAAGGCAGCATGCTCCGTGACCCACTCGTCGGTCTGTGATGCTGCGGATTGGCAGCGAACACGGCCAGAAGGGTCAGCTGCGTACAGGCTTTCGTACATGGGGTAGCGGGCGTGTAGCGCCGTGAGCGCCTGTTCGCAGGCGGCGGGGTCACGGTCGATCAGCTGGGGTGGCTGACTGAGACCGGCCAGGAGATCCTGGGCGCGCTCAATCTGGCGTTCCTGTACCAGCGCGACTTGACGCGCGAGGCGGAGCGCCGTGTTGTAGGCGGTCGTGGCTGCGTGCGACCGTTGTTGATAGGCCGAGAGCAGCGCCAGTAGCACCGCCGGCAATGCTGCCAGCAGCACCAGCGTCAGCAGACGCCCGCGCAATCCACGCATCTCTCCCACCGTCTCGGCTCCCTTGCAGTTCCGACGCGCTCTGACACGGCACTGTTTTGACAACGGCCGAACTCGCACGATGCGCTCACAGAAACAACGGCCTTGAACACGAAGGCGGGACGGCCCGCCTTCGCAAGCAGGTGTCGCGGTAGCGGTTCGGAGGGTTCAGACACCGCATCATGCACGTCGAATATGCGGCGCTCTCAGGCGAGGAACGGCCGTCAGCTACCCACGTGGCCTTGCAGTCGCATCGTGGGTCTGTCACCATCGCGCGCTGTGAGGCTCACCCGAGCGTTCGTTGTTCTGATGCACCAGCGGTCTATCGCCTGCGTCCGCCGTACTCGCCCGATGCGCCTGTTGTTGGCGGCGCTGCTGCTGGCCCTGGCCTGTCTCGTGGTGCCCTTTGCGGTGGCGGCACCGGTCCAGGCTGTGCCGCTTCAGACGGTTGCCGCGCGCGACCGCGACGAGGATGTCCGGCTAGAGCGGTTCGGGCCGCCGGGCGTGGCCGCCGTGGGAATCCTCGGCGGGCTAGTGGCTGCCCGCCGACGCCGGCCGGGTATTGCAAGGGTGTTGCGGATCGGGACGCCCCTGCTGGCACTGGCGCTGGCCCTGGGGCCGCTCGTGATGATTGGGCCGCGCCCACTGAACCGGCAGCCATCGCCGGACGCACAGGAGTACGCCGACGGGGCGCGGCACCTCGCCGCCGGCGACGGGTACTTCGTGACGATCCGGCGGGGTGAGGAGCAGCCGTCTCGGTATCCGCCGGGCTTCGCGCTGGCGCTGGCACCGTTCGGTCTAGTTGGCACGTACCCGGCCAATATCCAGGCCGGCGCAAAGCTGTACGCAATGCTGTATCTCGTGGTGACGATGGTGGCCGCATGGATTGTCGCCGGTCCGGTTGCGGCGGCCGTCGCCATTGCGCTCGTCGGCTCGTCGCCGTTCGCCGTGCGCTACGCGTCGCTCGTCATGTCAGACGCCTTTGCTGCCGCGCTGACAGTCGCCCTGCTGCCGCTGATCCACCACCCGACCACGCGGCGGTTGCTTGCTGCTGGCCTGCTGCTCGGGGCCATGATCCTGGTGCGTCTGAGCGGCGTCCTGAGTGTGCTTGCGGCAGTCCTGGCGATATTGCCACAAGTGCGCTGGCGGGGCCGGTTCGTGCTGGTGGCGGGGGCGGCGCTCGGCGTGGCGCTGCTCGGGCTGCAACAGTGGTGGACGTTCGGCAATCCGTTGATGACCGGCTACCAGTACGCGCTGCCGGAGGTCCGCACGTTCGGCCTGGACTACCCGTTTGACCCAAATCTGCGCCGTGACGGCTCCGGCATCGTCGCCGACTCGCTGGACGGGGCGTTGCTGCGCTGGGCGTGCCCCTGCCCGCAGGACGACCCGATCTTTGTCTTCCCCGGACTCCAGTTCTACCTGCTGGTCGGGCTTGGTTTGTTCTGGATCTTCGTACCACCGCTGACGACGATTCCCGGTGTCCTTGAGGTCTGGCGGCGGCGGAACGAGCCGGGACCGGCCTTTGTACTGTGGCTCACCGTCCTGACAGTCGTGTTCCACCTGTTCTATTGGTACCTCGGGGCGCGCTTCGTGGCCGGCCCGGTGACACTGCTGGCGGTGTACACCGGCGCGTGGGTGGCCCGCTGGCTCGGGCGCTGGGAACCGCAGCCGGGCCAGCGTCACGCAACTGATGTCAGTATCCGTGCGGGAACCGGCCGCTCCGCGTAGAATGGCTGGCACGTGCCGCCCGCCCACGGTCGCTGGCGGCAGCATGCGGACCCACTGTAGGGACGCGGATTCGGTACGATGGGCAGGGGGAGGTGGGACGGTGCGGATTGTCGATAGCCATTGCCACGCGGCGCGCGGCTGGTACGAGCCGATTGAGGTGCTGCTGTCGCAGATGGACCGCAACGGCGTTGAGCTGGCGGCGCTCATCCAGATCAACGGACAGGCAGACAACAGCTATCAGGCCGAGTGCGTGCAACGGTATCCCGACCGGCTACGGTCCGTGGTGCTGATCGACGCCAGCAAGCTTGATGCGCCGGTCGAGCTTGAGCGGCTGGTGGCCGAGGGCGCGACCGGTGTCCGGCTGCCGCCCGGCACGCGCTCGCCCGGCGACGATCCGTTCGCCATCTGGCGGAAGGCCGAAGCACTGGGGATCACCGTCAGCAGCGGCGGCTCGCGCGAGGGGTTCGCGGACCCCGCCTTTGCTGAGGTCTTCGAGGCCTGCCCGACGCTGCCCATCGTCATTGAGCATCTTGGTTCGCTGAAGTGGACCGATGTGACCGGCGCAAACAGCGGCCAGCGCCCGCCCGTGTTCGACCTGGCGCGGTTCCCGAACGCTTACATCAAAATCCACGGCCTGGGCGAGTTCTCGGAGCGCGCGTTGCCGGTCCGTGAGCCGTTCCCGTTTGTGGAGCCGAATGCACCGCTGCTCGACCTGGCCTACGAGGCGTTTGGTGCGGCGCGCATCATGTGGGGCAGCGACTACCCGCCCGTCAGCATGCGCGAGGGGTACGGCAACGCACTGCGCTTCACGATGGAGCGGCTGGCCGACAAGAGCGAGGATGAGCGAGCGCTGATGTTCGGTGGGGTCGCGGCGCGGCTGTTCAGGTTCGACTGAGGACCACGGGCGACGCATCGCCTTGTCACGAGACTACGGGCTACCTGGATGGACCCGGCGAGACGGAGGGCATAACCGCATGGACGATGTGAAGGCGATGACGCGCTGCATCGAGTTGGCGCGTGTGGCGCTCGACCTGGGCGACCATCCGTTCGGCTCGGTGCTGGTGCGGGATGGCGCGATCTTTGCCGAGGGCCGCAATCAAGTCAACACCAAGCTTGACCCGACCGCCCACGCTGAGACGCAGGCGATCCGTGAGGCGTGCAAGGCGCTGGAGACCCTCGACCTGTCCGGCTTCACGCTGTACACCAGCGGTGAGCCGTGCTGGATGTGCGCGACAGTGATCCGGCAGGTCCGCATCGCGCGGGTGGTCATTGGGGGGCTGTCACGCTGGCCGACTGGCGGCTACTCGTCTGGACACCCGTTGCTGACGCTGGATGTGCCCGGCCGCTACGAACTCGCCCCTGAGGTCGTGGCTGGTGTCCTGGCCGACGAGTGCAACGCACTGCTTGATCAGGCCGGCTGGTCCGGCCCACCGCCAGCACAACTGGCTTGAGGCTTACGAGCCGGGCCTGCCTCGTCGCTTTCCGGTCCACCAGAGTGCTTCGAGTGGGCATGAAAAACCGGGCAGCAGCGGCGACCGCAGTGTGTCGTCATCCAGCAACGTGCAGGTGAGTTCCAGGGCAAGCGTGCCGCGCCGATACACCTGCACGGACCGCAACCGGCAATCCACGATCCAGTACTCCTGTACTCCCTGGCGAGAGTACAGCTTTAGCTTAAACTCGCGGTCGCGGCGCTCGTTCGTGGTACCAGGCGAGAGGATTTCGACTACAAGGTCTGGTGCGGCCCGTAGGTGGCCCGCGTCATCCAGCGCATCATTGATTCGGTCTGATCTCATCCAGATGAGATCGGGGGCAACGTCGTCGTCCTCGGCAAAGATCAGGCCCGGTGCCTGATTCGCCCAACCAAGCCCGCTTTCGTGGCTCCAGTTCTGAAGTGCGCGCAACAGCTCAGTCGACGTGAACTGATGTTCCCACGAAGGTTGCTTTGACACGAACAGATCTCCGCCGATGATCTCGTAGCGCGTGCCTTCGATGTCGGGCAAGCCCTCAAGATCGCTGGACGTGTACTTGGGGAAGACGCTCATGGCGGGCCTCGCAGACGCGGTGTCAGCGGCACAGGATCAGGGCGACAGATCAGGACGGCGGCTCCACGCCGGCCCGATTCACCGTTGCTCGCAGTATACGCCGATGCAGGGCCGATCAGGCGGTAGCGGCGTCTGCCTGGGCCAGCCGCGACAGCGCCGACAGCGGGATCGAAACCCAGTCTGGCCGGTTCCCCAGCTCGTAGACCAGTTCGTACAGCGCCTTCTCCAGCTCCAGGGCCAGCAGCGCCCGTTGCTGATCCGCTGGACGCACCGGCAGCAGCGGCGTGCCGGCCGCCTGGATCGCCTCGGTGTATGCCGCCAACACCGCCGCACGGCAGTCGCTGAAGGTGGCGGCCAGCATGGCGGCATCAGCAGCCGGCTGGCGCTCGGCGGTCGCCCGCGCGTACTCTAGCGACCGCAGCAGCCCGGCCACGTCCCGCAGCGGTGACTGCTTCGAGCGGCGCTCGTCAAGCGACCGCAGCGGCTCGCCCTAGAAGTCGATGATGACCCAGCCGTCTTGGGCGACAAGTGTCTGCCCGAGGTGGAAGTCGCCGTGATGGCGGGTCTGTACCACCCGGCCGTCCGCCAGCACGCCGATGCCGTCGATGATGGCGCGCAGCCGATCTGCACCCGC
>JBBQBU010000144.1:0-11704 GCA_038318015.1 Chloroflexota bacterium
GGTCGGTCATCGATCGGGCCGCCATTGCCCTGGACCAGGCGCGCACGGCCCACCGCGAGGCGCCCTGCTGTCAGCGTTTCGACCAAACAGGGCCAGCAGCCCCTGGATGGCGTCGCCGAGGGTGGTGGCGTCGTGCGCGGACTGGCAGAGGAAGTTCTTGACGTACGGCATCATGGTGACGGCGCGGTCAAGATTCGGGTTGGCACCGGGCTGGTACGCCCCGATGCTGATAAGGTCTTCAGAAGCGTGGTAGGTCGCCAGGACATCGCGTAGCTCGCTGGCTGCCTGCTTGTGCTCGGGAGTCGCCAGCGCCGACATCAGGCGGCTGATGCTGCCCAGCACGTCGATGGCGGGGTAGTGGTTCTGGTTCGCCAGCTTGCGCGAGAGCCAGATGTGGCCGTCGAGGATGCCGCGCGCGGCGTCGGCGATCGGCTCGTTCACGTCGTCGCCGTCCACCAACACCGTGTAGAAGGCGGTGATGGTGCCCTTCTGCGACGTGCCGGCCTTCTCCATGAGCTTTGGCATCAGCGCAAAGACGCTGGGCGGATACCCCTTGACCACGGGCGGCTCGCCCACGGTCAGGCCAATTTCGCGCTGCGCCATCGCCCAACGCGTCACCGAGTCCATCATCAGCGTCACGTCAAGCCCCTGCTCGCGGAAGTACTCCGCGATGGCCGTGGCGACCCAGGCCGCCTTGATGCGCTGCAACGCCGGCTGGTCTGAGGTGGCGACCACCACCACGGATCGCGCAAGGCCTTCCGGTCCGAGGTCGCGCTCCATGAACTCCTGCACCTCACGGCCGCGCTCGCCGATCAGGGCGATGACGTTGACGTGGGTGGTGGCGTTCCGGGCGATCATGCCCAGCACCGTGCTCTTGCCCACGCCGCTCCCTGCGAAGATGCCGATGCGCTGGCCCTTGCCGCAGGTGAGCGTGGCATCAATGGCCCGCACGCCGGTGCTGAGTGCCTCGCGGATCGGCATGCGGGTCAGGGCGTCCGGCGGCTGGTTCGACACCGGATACCGTTCGATGGTCCCCAACGGCCCCTTGCCGTCGATCGGCTGGGCCAGCCCGTCGATGACGCGCCCCAGCAGGGACGGACCGACTGGCACGTTGAACGCCCGCCCGCGCGGGAAGACCGCACTACCGGGCCGGACGCCCTGGGTGTCAGAGAACGGCATGACGATCAGCCGGTTCTCGCGGAAGCCGACGACCTCGGCGCTGATGCCGCCCGCGCGCCGCTCGGCCATCGACGCCTCGGAGTCGTGCAGCGTCTGGCGGCCGGCCATTTCTGGCAAGATCGTGCAGACATCGCCCACGGCCAGCCGCAGCCCCTCCACTTCGATGGACAGGCCGATCACCTGGGAGACGCGCCCCTGGAACCGCATCACCGAGCGATCACGCAGGGCGCGGTGGTAGCGGCCGAGATCGAGTGCGGGGATGGCGGTGGTCATACAGGCTCCCCGTCCAGGACGGCCTGGAAGGTGGTGACGACTTGATTGATGCGGGTCTTCAACTGGCTGTCGGCGTAGCCGATGCGCGTCTCGACGATCACGCCGCCACGCTCTACCAATTCGTCGCTGACCAGTTCGCTGTGCTCGGCAACGCTGCGCGGCAGCATCTCCTGCCAGCGCGGCTCTACGAGCGGCACATCATCGGGGTTGACACGAATGCGTAGCTCGGTGGCGTCGTGGACTTCGGAGAGCGCCGACCGGACCACGTTCACGATCAAGTCTGGATCAATGCGCGTCTCGCGGGCGATGACCTTCTCGGCGATGGCGAGCGCCAGCTCAACCACGTCGTCTTCAAGGCCGCGTACATACGCCTCGGTGTCGGCGGCCACGCCTTGCAACAGCGCGCTCAGGCGGGTGCCCGTGTCGTGCTGCTCCTCGGCGGCCAGGCGCTGGCCCTCGTCGTAGCCCTGCTGGAACCCCTCGGTCCAGGCCGCCGCCTTGATGGCCTCGAAGTCCGGCAGCGGTGCGGGCGCTTCGGCCTGCACCATCTCAAGCTCGGCCAGCATGCTGAGCGCGTCGTCGTCCCCGGCTTGCTCTGGCTCGACTGGGGCCATGCCGCCGAACGGCAGGAAGACCATCGGGCGGAACTCGATGGGCGCATTGCGCGCCCGTGAGACCCGTGCGAACGGGGCCGCCGTGACCACGCTGGGGGTGGCCTTGCCGCGCGGCCCTGCGAGATCCAGCCCCTTCATGAACTCGTGCTTAGACAAGGACATCTTCCGACCCTCGCTGGATCACCAGGTCGCCAGACTCTTCCAGCCGACGGACGATGGCCACGATGCGCTGCTGGGCCTCTTCCACCTGCCGCATGCGGACCGGACCCGAGACGTTGATGTCCTCGCGGAGCATCTCGGCCGCCCGAGACGACAGGTTCTTGAAGATCTTCTCGCGTAGCTCGTCTGCGATGCCGCGCAGGGCCATCGCCAGATCCTTCGCGTCCACTTCCCGCAGAATCCGCTGGATCGAGGGGTCGTCGAGCGAGATCAGGTTGTCGAAGGTGAAGGTCAGCTTGCGGACTTCGGCCGCCAGCTCCGGCGCGTTCGTGTCAAGGTGGTCGAGAATGAGACGCTCGGTGCTGCGGTCCACGTTCGCCAGCAATGCTGCCAGGTGCTCGACGCCGCCAGCCGTTGAGTAGTCGCTCTGGAGGATGGAGGAGACGCGCCGGCGCAGCACGGACTCGACGCCCTCGATGACCTCTGGCGGGGTACGCTCCATCGTCGCGATCCGCAGGGCCACCTCGGCGCGCTGCTCGGGCTGCAAGATCGCCAGGATCTTCCCAGCTGTGAGGGCCGGCAGGTGCGACAGGATCAGGGCGATAGCCTGGGGCTGCTCGTCCTGAATGAAGGTGACGAGCTGGTACGGGTCGGTGTCCTTGAGGAAGTCGAAGTGCCGGGGGCGGACCGACGAGATCAGGCGGGCCATGATCTCCGACGCCTTATCCGAGCCGACCGCCTTCGACAGCATGTCTTCGGCGTAGGCCGCGCCGCCGTTCGAGAGGTAGCCCTGCGCCAACGCCATGCCGTAGCAGTCGTTCAGGACCTCCTTGCGGGTTTCATCCTTGACGGCTTCGGTGGAGAACACCTGCATCGTGAGCGCTTCAATCTCGTTCTCACGAAGCTGCTTCAGGACGTTCCCGCCCACCTCTGGCCCCAGCGCGATCAGGAGGATGGCTGCTTTCTCTTTGCCCTTCATGATTACCGCCCCGCTCCCGACTTGTCTTCAGCCATCCATGAGCGAATCAGGCTCGCCATCATGGCCGGGTCGTTCTTCGCCATCCTCACGAGCTCCTTCTCAACTCGGACCTGCTCAGGGTCTACCACTGGGGTGGGGAGCGCTGCGAGCTGCTGCTCGGGAGTCAGCGCGGCGACGTCGGCCTTCTGGGCGGCGATGTCCTTGATGGTCGGCTTCTCCGCCTTCGGGCGACCGCGCCGCAGCACCATCCAGATCATGCCCACCACCAGCAGTGGCCCGAGCACCATCGCCACCATCCGGGCGATCGAGAGCATCATTTCGCGCTGGCGGGCCTGCTCGGCCATCTCGGCCGGCTTCACGGAACCCGTGGCGCTGAACGGCAGGCTGGTGAGCGTCACCAGGTCGCCGCGGTTGGTGTCCAGGCCCGCAGCCGTCGCCACCAGCTTGCTGATCGCGTCGGCCTGGGCCGGGTCCGCGATGACCTCGCTGTCCAGCGCCACCGCGACGTTCAGCCGCCGAATGGCACCGGGGGCGCGCACCGTCTTCTCGGTCGTCCGCGACAGTTCGTAGTTGGTCGTGACATCCCGCTTCTCGGTCTGGGCCGAGCCGTTCTGCGCGGCACCGGCGGCCGGGTAGCCCGGCACGTTCCGCTCGGCCCCTGGCACGCCACCAGCACCAGCGGTGCCCTGTGCGGCAGACTCGGACACTTCGCGGCGGCTGCGGACCTGCGGCGCCTTCTGGTTCGGCGAGAACGTCTCGCTGTTCGCCTCGTACTGGTCCCAGTCCAGGTCTGCATTCACCCGCACGACGGCCTTGTCCGGCCCCACCAGCGGCATCAACATCGTCTTGACATCTTCGGTCAGGCGTTGCTCTACCATCCGCTGGATCTCGGTGCGGTCGTTCTGCTTGCGGGTCGGGTCAGCGGCGTCGCCGCGCTGCGAGAGGACGTTGCCGGTCGTGTCCATCACGGTCACGTTCTCGGCCTTCAGCCCCTCGACGCTGCCGGCGATCAACTGGACGACGCCCTGCACCTGCGCCTCGTCCAGCTTGCGGCCGGACTTGAGCTGCACCACCACTGCGGCGGTCGGATCCTTCTTCTGGCTGACGAACAGGCTCTGCTCAGGGAGGGTCAGGTGGACGTTCGCCGAATCGACCGCGTCCAGGCGGTTGACGGTGCGGCTCAGCTCACCCTGCAATGCGCGCTGGTAGTTGATCTTCTCCGCGAACTCGGTCAGGCCGAAGTGCGGGGCCGCGAAGCTCTCAAAGCCGACGGTGTTGCCACCGCCCTTGACCGTGCCCGCAGCAGCGATCATCAGCTTCACTTCCTGGACCTGGGCGGCCGGCACCTTGACGGTGCCCCTGTCGGCCAACTCGTAGGGGATCTTCGCTTCCTTCAGCTTGGTCACGACGGCCGAGGCTTCTTCGTCCTTCAGATTGGCGAACGCCACCTGATATTCGGACGGCCGTGACATCGTGATGAAGCCAATCAGGACGACGACGGCGGCAAGCCCGATGAAACCGAGCGCCATGCGCTGGTTCCGACTCAGGCTGAGCCACATGCCACGAGCGTCGCGAGGTGCGGGGAGTGCTGCCAGCATCGTTCGTCCTTACGCCCTATCTCTCTGGTGGGGGTGTGCCTAGACCTGCATCCGCATGACATCCTGGTACGCTTCCACCAGTTTGTTGCGGACCTGAACGGCGAGTTGGAACTGCAGGCTGGCCGTCTCGCGGGCCAACATCACTTCGTGAAGGTCAATCGGCTCGCCGGCCGCCATCCGCACCGACGCATCGTCGGCGGCGTTCTGGGACTGGCTCAACCCCTCAATGGCGGTGTTGAGCGCTTGCCCGAAGCCGCCGGAGGTACTGGTGCCGGTGCCCGTGGCGGTTGACGGTGCCTGGGTGCTGGGTGCCGCCGTCTCGCCCAGGCTCGGCGTAGTCAGCCCGGGAACGCGCATCGAAATTGCTGGGATATCCATGAGTCTTGCTCCTCAGGTGCGCGGGGTGCGACCGCAAGAGGCCGCAGGATGTACTAGCGGCCGATGTCCAGGGCCCGTTGGGCCATCGCCTTCGCGACGTTCACGATGGTGATGTTGGCTTCGTACGAACGGCTGGCCGACAGCATGTCGGTCATCTCCGTCACCATGTCGATGTTCGGGTACGCGACGAACCCGTCGGCGTCGGCGTCGGGGTGGGTCGGGTCGAAGACCAACCGGGGGTCTTCGTCGTCCTGCACGATGCCTTTGACTTCGACACCGCCAGGGTTTGCGCCTGTCGCGATGGCGTCTGACCCGTCAGCAAGCTTGCTGAGGGAGTCGCGCAGGACTGGGCCGAAGACGACGCGCTCGCGCTTGTACGGGCCACCCTCAGGTGTGCTCGTCGCCTCGGCGTTGGCCAGGTTGCTGGCAACAACATCCATGCGTAAGCGTTGGGCTGTGAGTGCCGAACCGGCCGTCTTGAGGATTTCGAGCATCGCGGGTGCCTCCTGAGCGAAGTCCTGTAAAAGACTCTGCTCAGAATACGGATGACACCCCCTACCTATGTAGGGCCACGCCTACCGGTCCTGGTAGCCGAAAGTACGGGCCGTGGACAGCCGAACGTACTCCCGTACTCGCCGGTCAGATTCAGTCGGGTTTGGGTGTGGTTGCCGGCCGCTCCCGCTCGTACTGGGCGGCCGGCGGTCTGGGCGCGATGCCCGTGTGTGGTCGCTGCTAGACAGCCTCTGCCTTGACGACCAGCCGGTGCGAGTACACCCCGTCGGGCACGCAGGTAATCATCGTCACTATCGCCTTGTCCGTGGGGTCCAGCACCTCGACGGCATCCGGCGTGACCACCTTTGTGTCAACGACGACGTACAAGAACTGCCGCTCTGCGGTTGACACGACGACGCCGTCACCGGGCTTCACCTGGGGTAGCTTGCTGAAGACGGCACCCTCGCGCGGGCTACTGATGTGTCCGGATAACACCACGTTGCCGCTCTCGCCGGGCAGGCCGCTGCCCTTGTGGTGCCCCACGGCAAACGCGGCGGTCTCCCAGAGGATGTGGCCCTGCGCGTCGGTCTTGGTGCCAACCGGCACGACCTTCGTGTCCACGCCGATGCTGGGAATCTGCACATGGTCTGGCACCTGGAGGCGATTGGTGTAGGGGCGGGTCCGCGGGGGCAATGCCGGAATGACCTGGCTCTGAGCAGCCAGGGCGGCGGCCGGGCCAGACACCATCGGGATCGGCAGCTGAATCGGCCCCTGGCGCGCAGGTGCCCCGGTTGACGGTGCGCCGTTCTGTGCGCCCGGCTTCGCCACTCCGTTCTGGGCGGCCTGCTGGGGCGGGGCGGGCTGTGGCGTTGGCTCCGTGTTCGGGGCGGCCGGCGCGTCGGTGCGCGGCAAGGCGGTCGGGGTCGGTGGGGAAACGTAGACGATCTGCTCCTTCGGCCCGCAGGCTGCCGCGACGATGCCCGATAGCGCCAACGCCAGGAAGCCCCGGCGGCTGACACGCCGCAGGCTCCGGCCACCGGACAGGACGGCATCCGGCCCGTCCTGTCGCGGGTGTCCGCCCGATGCACGGCGCGGTGCGTCCGGAGTGGTGTGCTGCGTGGTGGCTGCGTGCATCGTGCGGTCCCCCTGTCGGTGTGCCATGCTCCCTCGTGTCTCCCGTGCGTGGTGGCCTGCGGCCGGTGCGGCGCCTGCCGTGCTGCTCGTCGCGCCGGCTGTCCCGGCCGGCGCGCTGCCTAGACGGCGAGGGCCGCTGGCCGCCGGTTCATCGGCAGCAGCTTCCCAGCGGCCTGTGCCTGCCGCTGCTGCGCGGCGATCTGCTGCCAGGCACCGCCGAGGTCGCGAATGATCGCGAGGACTTCGCGGGCCGGGGCGGTGTCCTTCCGCACGTTGGCCAGGACGAGCCGCCGATAGCAATAGTCGTAGACGCTCGCCAACTGGACAGCGATCTGCCCGCCAGCGTCCCGGTTCAGCGACCCGAGCAACTCCACGAGGATGTCTTGTGCCCGCAAGAGGTGGGTGTGCGCGGCCTTGTGGTCCCCCAGGTCAATCGCCTCAACGCCGAGGCGGATAAACCGAACGGCCCCCTGGTAGAGCATGACAACCAGGTCAACCTGTCCTGCGGTTTCAACCTTGGTTGCGCGGTACTGCTGAAACGGGTTTGGAAGCATCGCCCACTCCTTCGGGCGGGTCCGCGAGCATCCCTGCCCCGGCCCTGCGGTATGGTCCGTCGTGAAGCGGTGCCGGCCGCCGGCCGCGTTCAGCGACCAGCTGCCAACGCACGTACGCGCGGCTGCTGTAAGAATTATCGGCAATGCGCGACAAAATTGAAGGACGAATTGCGAATTTCCGTCAGCCGTTTCGTGAGCCGATTCGTCAGGAACCGACGCGCCCCGTGCCGTTGTTCTGGCCCGGAGCGCTTCTGGGGCAACGCGGCGGACGCGGGGCTACCGTTCGTAGTTCATCTGCGCCAGGTTGCGAATCAGCGACTCGCCGCGCTTCTGGTACGCCGTAAGCACGCTTCGTCCTCTTCGGACTTCGCCAAGCTCGTTGGTGGTCTGGTCCAGGCTGGTCTGTGCCAGCGTGGTCAGCCGTTCGTCGAGCGCGGCGATCTGCTCCAGCACTGGGAGGTCGGCCGGAATGCGAGCAGCAGCGGTATAGCCGTCCAGCAGTTGCACGAGGCGCTCACGGTCGGCCGTCAGCCGCTCAAAGCCCTCGAAATCGTCGGCGGCCAGCGCATTGGCCTGGGCCTGCACCACGTCGCGCAGGCGTGCCAGTACGGCGCTCAGAGGACGCTGTGGAGGGCGTGCCGGCTGGTCCACTAGACGGCCCTGACGGCGGGTGCACGGCCGGCGGCGGCAGCGCGCTGTTGGCCCTGGGCCTGTCGCTGTTGCGCCGCGATCTCCTGCCAGGCCGTGCCGAGGTCGCGCAGAATGCCGACGACTTCACGGGCTGGGGCCGGGTCTTTGTGCACGTTGGCGGTAACGAGCCGGCGGAAGCAATAGTCGTAGACGCTGGCAAGTTGGCCGGCAATCTGCCCGCCGGCCTCGCGGTTCAGCGAGCCGAGCAGCTCCACAAGAATGTCCTGCGCCCGGACGATGCCGGTGTGGGCCGCCTTCGGATCGTTCCGCTCCATGGCGTCGATGGCGACGCGCGTGAAGCGAACGGCACCCTGATAGAGCATCACCACGAGATCGACCTGTCCGGCCGTCTCGACCTTCGTTGCGCGGTACTTCTGGTACGGATTGAGTGCCAAAGCATCTGCCTCGCGGACTTAAGTCCCTGGCGCGTTCGCGCGGTGTCGCGCTCACCCAAGAAGAACGTCGGCGGTGACGACCGGGGGGACGGCCCAAAGGTACCGGCGAGCGGCAGCCAATCGGCCCACGCCCGTGTACGTGGCGCGGGCCGTGCAGCCTACTGGTTGCTGGAGTTCAGCCTAGTAATCTGCGATGAGAGGGCGCTACTCTGGCTTTGCAGCTTCGACATCGCCACCTCAAGCGCCGCGTACTTCTTCTCCAGCGACGCCTGCTTCCGGTCCAGGCGGGTCTGCATGTTCGAGATCCGCGCGGAATAGTCCGCGTTGATGGCGTCGTCGCCCTTCTTTCGCGTGGAGAAGTACCCGCCCACGGTCGTCAGGCCGTTCACGAAGTCCGTCAAGGCCACGCCGACGCCCTTGTTGGTGACGGAGATCGAGAACGTGTCCTCTGCGCCGTCGGTCAACGTGGCGGCTGCGGTCACTTTCAGGCCGGGGATGACCGAGTAGCTGTCCTGCCCGGCGGCCATCGTGCCGGTACCGGTCCAGACGGTGCGGCCGTCTGGCGTCACGAACTTTGCCTCCACCTCGCCGGTGCTGGCGTTCGTGACCTTGATGCGGTACTCGCCGTTCTGGTGCACCTGCGGCGTGCCAGAGACCGCCGTGATGTTGGTGGTCGTGGGAGTGCCCAGCGTGGCGGCGAAGCCGGCCAGCACCGCTTCGACGGCCTGCGGGTTCTCCGCGAGCGCCTTCGAGAGCTTGGCGTCGTCCACCGTCAACTTTGAGGTCGCGCCGACCGCGCTGCCGACCGCGCCGAAGCTGATGCCGATCGATGCGAGGTTGCGGTAGGCACCTGTCGCCCCGACCGCGGCCGTACTGATCATCTGGCGCAGTTGTCGCTGCATGTCGCGGATGCCCGAATCGCCGGTCAGCGCAGACGCCCTCTTTGTCGCCGCGTCGTACTTCGTCAGATCCTCGATCTTCTGCAACGCGGTGTTGTACTGGGTGACGAACGACTTGATGTTGTTGCTGGTCGTCGTCGAGTCTTGCGCCACCGTGACGGTCACGGCGGTGGCGCTGGTGGACTTCAGGTCCAGCGTCACGCCGGGGATGTAGCCCGACACGCTGTTGGTGGCGCTGCTGAGCGCCTGTCCGTTGTTCACCGAGTCGATGCTGAAGATGGCGTTCTGCCCGAGGGTCTGAGGTGCGCTGAGGACACCGGTCGCTGTCAGAAAGTTGCCCTGCGTGTCTTCCAGGGTCATCGTGCGGGCGCCCGTCTGCGAGGCCGACAGCCGGATGCGATCCTGAACCGGGTCGTAGAACGCTGAGACGCCGGCCGTGGATGCGTTGATCCGGTTGAGGACCGATGTGATGGTGTCGGTAGCCTTGTACGTGATCTCCACGTCGTTGATCTTGAACGTGCCGTTCCCGCTGCCGTCCAAGCCGCCGATGGGCGTGTTCAGGCGGGCGTTGGTGAGCGCCGCGCCAACGTTCGTGACGCCCAGGCTGGTGGTGCTGACGATCCGGTCCGTGCCGTTCTTGGTGAGGGCCGCCGTCAGGCCAGTGCCGGTGCCCGCACCGGTGACGTTGATGGCCTGCTGCGAGCCGTTCGTCTTCTGGGCCAGGGTGATGGTGCCGTCGCCCTGGGCCGCCGCCGTGACGGTGCTGTTGGTGTCGCCGTTGATGGCCTGGGCGATGAAGGTGGCGTTGTCGGCCGACGAGTTGCCGGCGTTGCCCTGGTTGATGGCCGTGGTGACGCCGTTGATGGTGATGCTGGTGTTCAGCGCGCCGGCGCTCGCGGCCATGCCGCTGTTCGTGCTGGATGCCGTGTTGCCCGTCACCATGGCGTCTGAGAGGTTCAGCAGCCGCAGGGTGTTGGCGGTGTCGCTGAGCGAGCCGAGGTTGATCGCCTGGCCCGGTGCCGAGATCAGTTGGACGCGGTTGTTGGCCCGGCCGTCCGCGTCTGCGACGAGGCTGGCGGTCACGCCGGCCCCGGAGCCGTTGATGGACGTGACGAGCGAGTTCAGGGTAGTCGTTGCGTCAACGGTGATCGCCTGCCCGTTGATGCGGAACAGGCCCGACGTGCTGCTGTAGCGGAAGCCGGCGTTCGTGAGCGTCGCGTTGGCGTCGATGACGGTGCCGATGGGGCTGCCGCTAGCGACGCGCGTGGACGTGGCCAGTTGGCTGACCGTCACTTTGAACGAGCCGTTGATCGCGTCGGCGGTGGCGGAGGCGTTGAGGACCGTGGCGGAGCCGAAGGCCGTGTCGGTCGAGGCGATCTTGGCGTTCATCTTCGAACGGTCGGCCAACGATTTCGAGGCCGTCTGCAGCGACGAGATCTGATCCTTGATGGCCTGGATGGCGGCCATCTTGCTGGTGTGGGCCGTCTGGCGACCTTTCACCTGCGACAGCGGCTGCTGCTCAATCGACATCAACTGCGCGATGATGGACTTGGTGTCCAGGCCTGAGGCCAACCCGCCAACGGCGAACGTACTAGACATAGCGATCAACTCCTCCGTTCGCCGCTGTGTCGACGCCTGCTGCGCCGGCCGGCCGCTTTCCCATCGAGCCCTGGCGCGCTGACGCCTGAAGCTCGTGGACCATGCGTTGCACTTGCTCGTTCGGGATTTCGCGGATGACCTCGTCGGTGACGGCGTCTACGATCTTGATGCTGAGGCGCTGCGTCTCCGAGTCGATGGCGAAGCGCGCATACGAGGTCGGGAAGACGGCTTCGCGCGTCTCCGGACGATATGTCACGGCTTCCTCTAGCTCGGTCGCCCTTGCCGCATCAGGGATGGTGCCGCGCGCTGCTGCCGCCTCAGGGTGGACAGCATCAGGACGCGGAGCATCTGCCGGGTCGGCGCTTGGCCGTCGGCTTGTCCAGGCGACGTCTGACCCAAGTGGGCGGGTCGGTGTCGGCTCGTACATGTCCCGTGTTCCGTTTCCTGATCGCAGCCCGCATAGCCGGCGGGCGCCGCACCAGACTCTTGCATCCATCTCTATCATCGGCGGAATGCGCGAAGAGTTAAGGGCTGGGCGGTAATTGCCTAGCAACAGCCGGTTGTGGGCTGCACCCAGAACGAGCACAACCGGTTGTGGTGCAGGGTCATGGGATGACGAGGGGGGACGACCGAGCTAGGTGGTAGCGGGCATGGGTGGGGTGCCGGAGAGGGTGTTAGCGAGGGCAGCAAAGGTCGGGATGCCCTGTTTACGCAGGGTGGAGATGTAGCCACGGATCCGTGAGAAGCGGTCAGCCCCGGTG
>JBBQBU010000145.1:0-11688 GCA_038318015.1 Chloroflexota bacterium
ATCGGCGAGATCAAGTTAGTCGCACAGCCGGTCCCGACCGCCCGCGCGTAGCCCGGACCACCGAAGCCCAAAGCGAGATCTCGGTAGGTGGAAACCAGGCCGGGCGGCAACGTACGCAGCGCGGCCCAGACCCGTTGGCGGAACGGCCCGCCAGGCTGTGCTACAGGTATGGTGTCGAGGGCGTGCAGGTCGCCGCCGAAGTAGGCCCGCAGCGCGTCGGTGATCGGCCCGAGATCGGTAACCGGTTGCAGGGCTGCACTTGTGAACTCTGGACCGAGACGCCCGGCCAGCGCCCCGACATCCTGGGTGAAGCCGCCTGCCCGCACGATGCCGCCTGCAACCAGAAGCGTGAGCGGTCCGATGGGCGTCGGCATGGTGGAGACCTGGATCGTCGGGCTGGTCGGCCGGGAGGCCGTCTCGTCGGCCGGTACGGCGTTCAGGGCTGGCCTGGTCAGGGTCGTTGGCATGGCATCCCCCGCGAGAATCGTCTCCGACTGGTAGCGAGTACAACCCCGATCGTTCCCCGCCCGGTTGCGAGCCACGCCGGGCCGTTGGAGTCATGCTGCCGCCATACTCGGGGCAGACGTCATAGGTTTATGGCAGCCACGACCTCCAGGCCGACCACCCTTCGACCAGTGCCGCGAGCGCCGCGTAGCCGCCAGCGTTCGGATGGATGCCGTCACCGGCCGCCACCTCGTCCCACCAGACGGTAACATCCTGGAGCCGTGCCAGAATGTCGAGAAACGGCACGCCAATCTCGTGGCAGACGGCGGCGTAGGCGGCGGCCAACTGAGCGTGACGGGCGGTCTTGTCAGCCTCGGGGGCCGGCGGCACGCCGACGACCAGCACCTTGAAGCCGGCACCAAGCGCCTCAGAGATCATGGCGCTGGCGTGTGGCCCCCGACGCGTCGGTCGCCAACGCCAGCGGCCATTCTCCTGGGTGGCGTCGTTCGCACCAAACGAGAAGACGACCCGCCCGTCACTGTCCGGCCCCAGGCGCGGCGTGGCCTCGGCCCGCCAGCGAGCGCGAATGTCGGCCGTCGTCTCGCGGCGGATGCCGAGGTTGTAGGCGGTCAGCACGTGGCCGCGCGCTCGGGCGGCGGCGCTGACGCGGCCGGGCCAGCCCAGGCAGGCGTCGTCGCCGGTGCCCTGCGTGAACGAGTCGCCTATGAAACAGATGCGAATGTCTGGCACGCCTGCCTCCCCTGAGCGGTCTGCCAGCGGCAGTCCCCCTACGCCATCTCTCGCAACGTGTCGGGCCTAGCGCGCGCTGGCCGGCGCGTCGCTCGGCGGCACCGGGCCGGCCCCGCCCACCAGTTCGGCCAGCCCCCACAAGTCGCGCCACTCATAGTCCGGCGTCGCCGGGCCGGGCCGGGCCTCCCTGAAACGGTTCACCCAGGCCGTACGACGGCCCATTGCCTGCGCCGGTGCAATGTCGTACTTAAAGCCGAACGCCACGTGCAGGTGGTGCGCCGCCGGTTCGCCGATGCGCGCCAGCGCCTGCTCGAAGACGGAGCGCGCGGGCTTGTATGCGCGGCAGCCCTCGGCGGTGATCACGTCGTCGAACGGCACGCCGATATGGCGCAAGGTGTGCTCGATGATGTCGTGGTCAGTGTTCGACACGATAACGAGTTTGGTGCCTTGTGCCTTCGCCTGCAAGAGCGCAGCACGGGTATCAGGAAAGGGCTGCCACGACCGCATGTCGAGGATCAGGGCGTCGCCGTCTGCGTCGTCCCAGCGGTAGCCGCGTTCGTCCATCCAGGCCCGCAGGCTGTCACGAAGAATCGTTTTGTACGGCTGATATGCGTCCTGGAGCAGCCCGAACTGGATGGCTTCCCACCGCTCGCGCAACCGCGACGCCGGGCCGGGGTACGGGTCGTCGTGCCGGAGGGCCAGCCGGTACAGAAAGCTCGCCGCGCCGCCCTCCCAATCGACCAATGTCCCGTAGCAGTCAAACGTTGCGACCCGAATGTCCGGAAGCTGCTGTGTCACCGTCCTGCCCTCCAGTGCGGACGATTGTACCGGCCGGTTGTGCCGGCATTCTGCAACTGTGTAGAGTCGTCACCAGGAGCAGCATGCATGAGCACCACCATCGAGAAACCGGGGGCGCAACCGGCCCTGTCTATGCGGGCAGCATCGACGCCCGGACGGCACGGCCAGCCGCACATGCGCATCCCGCCGCTCATCCGGCGGAACACCATATTGCTGGCGCTCACGCAGGCGTTCGTCGGTATGGGCAACCAGACGACCCCCACGCTGGCCCCGCTGATCGCCGTGCAGATGCTTGGCTCCGCGACGCTGGCCGGCGTTGGCACCAGCATCCTCAGCCTCAGCCGGTTGCTGGTCGCGTATCCGGTCGGCTGGCTGACTGACCGCTTCGGTCGGAAGGCCGGACTCATGCTCGGGCTGGTGCTGTCGCTGTTCGGTGCGCTGGTCATCGGCATGGCGATGCTCCAAAACTCATTCGCGCTGGTGGTCGTCGGCCTCGTCATTTTTGGCATGGGGGTCGGCGCGGGCCAGCAGTTGCGGTTAGCCGCCGCCGACATGTTCCTGCCGGCCCGGCGCGGTGAAGGCCTGGGCTACGTTCTCACGGGGTCGCTGGTCGGCGCGATCGCTGCGCCGATGCTCATTTACGGCAGCGAGTTGCTGGGCCAGCGCACCGGCACCGACCGCCTCTCGACGGTGTGGTTCCTGATGCCCCTGGTCATAGTGCCGAGCATGATTCTGGTGCTCTTCGTGCGGCCTGACCCGAAGACCATCGCGCAAAATCTCTCGCACTATTACCCTGGTTACGTGGCACCGGCCATCACCAAGGCGGCTGCCGCCAATAGCGGGGGCTTTCGGACCTGGCTGCACCACTTTCCGCTGATGACGGGCTTCGCCTGTAGCTTCGCGGCGCAGGGCGTCATGACGATGATGATGGCGATGACCTCGCTGGCCCTCGACCATCACGGCTACTCGCTGTCCCTGATCTCGATGTCGGTGTCCCTGCACGTCGTCGGGATGTTCGGCTTCTCCATCCCGCTCGGCCGCCTGAGCGACCGCCTCGGCCGGCGCAACATGATGCTCGGCGGCAGCGCGATCACGGCGCTTGGGTCCATTCTGGTGCCGACCTCGCCTGAGTATATCGTCATCACCACTGGCACGTTCCTGGTCGGCCTCGGGTGGTCGTGCGTGAACGTGGCATCGTCAGCCCTCATCACCGAGGTCGTAACGCCGGCTGAACGTGGCCGCGCCATCGGCTTGAGCGATACGATCAGTTCGTCTGCGTCCATTGTTCTGCCGTTGGCCGGTGGGCCGCTGGTCGAATGGGCCGGGCTGCCGGCACTCGCCGTCGTGGCACTTGCGGTGCTGGCGGTGCCGGTCATTATGCTGTCGCGGCTCCGCGAGACGTCCCCCGGCGAGTACGCCAACGCCTGACGCGCACGCGCTGTACGGGCAGGATTCGCCGGTAACTGACAGGCATCTGCCGCCAACAGGAGCGCCCCGGACCGTCTGGTCCGGGGCGCTCTTGTCAGGATGGGGTGCTAGTGACGACTAGCTTGCGCGGCGCAGTGGTCGCGCCTGTCGCCCGGCACCGCTTGCGCGGCTCGGCTGCCGCGACGCTGACCGCTGGGCACCGCCGTCGCTGTCATCAAGGCGGAAGCGCGACACCAGGGTCTTGAGTTGCTCGGCGGTGGCCGCCAACTCCTCTGCCTGGGCGTTCATCTCTTCGACCTGTGCGCTCATCTCCTCAGCCGACGCCGAGACCTCTTCGGTCGCCGCGCTGTTCTGCTCGGAGACGGCCGCGATGGACTCGATGGATGCCGTGACCTGCCCGGCCTGGGCCGCCATCTCTTCCGTCGCTGCCGAGTTCTCTTCGACGACCGCGCTGATGCTGTTCATTGCCTCGACGACGCCGCGCGCGCCCTTCGCCATCTCCTGGGCAGCCGACGCGATCTGCGTTACCTGACTGACAGTCGCCTCAACGGCCTGCAAGATCTCCCCGAGTGCGGTGCCAGCCTCGTCGGCACGCGCCGCGCCCTGCTCGACTTTCGCCGAACCCTGCTCCATCGCCCCAACGGCGTCCTTCGTACCCGCCTGAACCTCACGAATCAGCTCACTGATCGCCTTCGTCTCACGCTGGGAGCGCTCTGCGAGCTTGCGGACCTCGTCGGCCACCACCGCGAAGCCGCGTCCGTGCTCGCCTGCCCGTGCCGCCTCGATGGCCGCGTTCAGGGCCAGCAGGTTCGTCTGCTCGGCGATGTCGTCGATAGTCTCGACGACCAGGCCGATCTTGTCGCCAAGCTTGCCGAGTTCGTGGACCTTGCCAGCAGCCGAGGCAACTACCTGCTTGATCTCGGCCATGCCGTTCACGGTCTCGCGGACGGCGTGCGCCCCCTGTTCGGCGGATTCCTTTGTCTGCTGCGACGCCGTGGCGACGCTGTTCGCGTTGCTGGCAACCTGCTCGACGCCAGCCGCCATCTCGGTGGCCGTCGCGGACACGGCCTGGACCTGTCGCGCCTGCTCGGATGCGCCCCGGGCAATGCCGTCGATGGCTTGCCCAAGCTGCGTCACGGCTTCATTCGTCGCCTGAGCGGAGCGGCTTGTGTCCTGCGAGCCTGCGGCCACGTTCTGCACGGCTTGTGTGACCTGCTGCACCACGCCGCTCGTCTGCGCTGCGGCCTGCCCAAGCTGCGTCGAGGTGTCCGACAGGCCGTCTGCCGACTCCTTGACCTGACCAATGAGGTCGCGGAGGCTGTCCGTCATGTCGCGGATCGCCACACCGAGCAAATCCTGCTCTGACTTCGGTGCCACGGCGGCAGTCAGGTCGCCGTCGGCAACCCGCTGGGCCACGTTGGCGATCTCACTCTGGTACGCCATCATCGTGCGGAAGCTCGTGGCCATGTCGCCAAGCTCATCGCGGGAGTTGACCGTAACGTCTTGATCGACGATGCCCTGCGCGAGACCTTCCGCCGCCTTGGCGATCTGCTGCACCGACGCAGTGATGGAGCGGGCCAGGAAGTAGGCCACGCCCAGGCCACTCAGGAGCGCCACGGCGATGACCGACAAGATGAGCGTGCGAGCCGACTGGTACTCAGCTTTGGCTTCTTCTTCGGCTTTCTCCGCCAGCTTTTCCTTCGCCTTCTGGAGCTCGTGCATGCTCGCGTCGATCCGGTCAGCAACGGCACGGACGTTGGCGGCCATCGCGACGGCTTCCGCGTTCTTCTGATCAAGTGCCAGCTTCAGCACCTGCTCGCGACCAACGCTCAACTCCTTGAGGTCCTGATCGAGTACCGCAAGCTGCTTCTTCGTCTCCTCAAGAACGACGACCGTCCTGAACTTGGTGATGTCGTCGCTCACCAATGCCAGCGACTTGCGCGCCGACTGTGCGTGCTTCTCGGCCTCGGCCGGGTTCTCTGCCAGAATGGCATTCTTCTCCGCCCGACCGCTGGAGATCAAGTCCACATTGGCCTGCATGATGTAGCCCAGGCCGAGCGTGTGCTTCTCGTAGAGGTCAGACGTCAACTGGCTCACGGACGCCAGCCGCATCACCCCAACAGCGCCAACGATGCCCAGGAGGACAAGAACCACGCCGAACCCTGCAAATAGCTTGAGCCGTATATCGAACCGCATGCAAGCCTCCTCCAGCCTGTTCGCAATGCCATATGCCAGGGACTTTGCATCGCGAACGCCACCAGCTATGACGCGCAGTCGCCACCCCACGCCGGTCCTCTTCACCAGGAAAAACGCAGGCTCCGCCTCAAAAGTCCCGGTTTCCCGGTTACATGTACGCACTGTGAGATCTTGCTGAAAGGCTGATGCAAATCTCACGCATCGTGCTCCGGCCCACGAACGCCAATCAAGAGCAGCGCAACGCACGACATCGTCGCGCCATGGTCCCGCCGGACAGCCGCCGCTGGCGCCGTTGTAATAATTGATCTATGACAAGATCGACGTATACTTCGACGAAAAGTCAGCATCGATAGCACTCGTGCTTTCTCTGGTTTTGCTGCGGTTTCGGTAGTAGAATCGTGCAGCAGCAGCGGTCTACGATCCGGCCTGCATGCGGGCGATGGTGCCCGCCACGTGCGCCAGGAGGAGCTACGATGGCTATTGGTGGCTTCGCGAACCGCGTTGCCCGTGTCGATCTGTCGGCGGGCACCGTGAACTATGAAACGATCCCAGACGATTGGGCGCGCAAATACATCGGGGCCAGGGGATTGGGCGTCCGCTACGTCCTCGAAGCCGGCCCCGGCGTCGATCCGCTTGGCCCCGACAACCTGCTCTGCTTCATGAACGGCCCGCTAACGGGGACCGAAGCGAACATGAGCGGCCGGATGGCCGTTGTCACGAAGTCCCCGCTGACCAACGGTGTAACCGACAGCCATCAGGGCGGGTGGTCGGCGGCGCGGCTGCGCTGGGCCGGCTTTGACGGCCTGCTGTTCGCCGGTGCCGCCGCGAAGCCGACGTACGTCTACATCGAGAACGGCACCGTCGAACTGCGCGACGCCTCTGACCTGTGGGGCAAGGGCGCGCATGCCACGGTCGCGCACTTCAAGGAGAAGTACGGGGCTGACAACCTCAGCGTCATCACCATTGGGCAAGCCGGCGAGAACAAGATCAAGTACGCCGCATGGATGAACGAGAACGACCGCTCAGCGGGCCGTGGCGGTACTGGCGCAGTCGGCGGCGCAAAGAAGCTGAAAGCGATCGTCGTCAAGTCCAGCCGCCAGACCCCGAAGGCCGCCAACGCCGAGGCCTGGCCGGCCGCCCGCCGCAGGGCGCTGGCGACCATCATGGACGAGAAGAACGTGACCGCGCCGCGCAAAGGCGGCCTGTCGGTGTACGGCACCAACGTGTTGATGAACGTGACTAACGCGATGGGGGCGCTGCCGGCCAAGAACAGCCAGGTGGCGTCGTTCGGGGACCGCGCCGAGAAGCTGAGCGGCGAGTACGTCAACGACCACTACCTCGTGCACAACCCGACGTGCCACGCGTGCCCGGTCGCCTGCAAGAAGGAAGTCGAGATCAAGGAAGGCCCGTACGCCGGCCTGCGCATGGAGAGCGTCGAGTACGAGAGCGCATGGGCGCTCGGCGCGAACTGCGACATGGACGACATCCCGACCGTGGCAAAACTCATTGACGAGTGCAACGACTACGGCATGGACACTATCGAACTTGGCAACGTCTACTCCGCCTACATGGAAGCCACCGAACTCGGCTACGTGAAGGACGGCGAGGGACTGGCCTGGGGCGACGGCCCGTCGATGGTGGCGCTCGCGAAGAAGATCGCATTGCGCGAGGGCATCGGCGACGTACTCGCTGAGGGCACCGAGCGTGTCGCGGACCACTTCGGCCACCGGGAACTTGCGATGACCGTCAAGGGCCAGGCCATTCCGGCCTACGATCCACGCGGCATGAAAGGCATGGGCATCGCCTACGCCACCAGCAACCGCGGTGCGTGCCACCTCCGCGCCTACACCCCCGCCAGTGAGCTTGGCCTGATCGAACCGAAGACGGACCCGCTGGCCTGGGAGGGCAAGGGCGGTCTGACCAAGGTGCTCCAGGACGTGCTGGCGTTCTCCGACAGCATGGATCTGTGCAAGTTCAGCGCGTTCGCCCAGGGACCGGAGGAGTACGCATCGCAGTACGCCGCCATCACGGGCATCCCGTTCACGGTGGACGACGTACTGAAGACCGGCGAACGGATCTACAACCTGGAGCGGTTCTACAACAACCTGGCCGGCTACGGCGAGGGCTCCGACTACCTGCCCGAGCGCTTCACGAAGGAGCCATCCACGATGCCCGGCTCGCTGGGGCACGTCTGCGAGTTGGACCAGATGCTTGCGGAGTACTACACCCTGCGCGGCTGGGAGAACGGCGTGGTGCCGGAGTCCAAGCTTGTCGAACTGGACATCGAGTACCGCCCGACCGTCATGGCGTAGGTCGAAGGGAACCCTCGACCCCTGCTCCCGCAAGGCGGAGCCGAACCCTCCCCCCAACCCCTCTCACACGAACGGCGGAGCCGAGAGGCTCCGCCGTTTCTCCGCGTCGCAAGCGGGAGAGGGGCTTTCTGTTCCGCGTCAGACGGCGGCGGGCTGCCGCGCGGCTGACGTACACATCGGGGTACCGAGCGACTGTGCGACTTCGGCTAGCAGCGCCAGCGAGTGCCGGCGCGCCGCGTGGTCAAACACCGATGTGACCGCCATCAGTTCGGCCGCTGCCGTCTGTGCGATGAACCGCTCTAGGCCAGCCCGCACCGTGTCCGGCGACCCGACGACTGCGTAGCGCAACATGTGTTCGGCCTGGACTTTCTCGGCTGGACTCCAGAACGCTTCGATGTCGTCAATGGGCGGCTGCTGGAGGCCCGGTCGGCCCCGCCGCAGGTTCGTGAACGACTGTTGCTGCGAGGTGAACAGCCGCTTCGCCTCGGCGTCCGTGTCCGCGACGATGACCTGAAGCCCGACCATCGCATGCGGCGCAGCGAGCTGCATCGACGGCTCGAAACGCTGGCGGTAGATGGCGAGTGCGTCCATCAGGGCGTCCGGCGCGAAGTGCGAGGCGAAGGCATACGGCAGCCCGAGGATGGCGGCCAACTGCGCTCCGTAGGTGCTGGACCCGAGTATCCAGATCGGCACCTCCAGGCCGCCGCCGGGCACCGCCTGGATCGCCTGCCCCTGCTGCACCGGCGCGAACAGCGCCTGCAGTTCCTGGACATCGTGCGGGAAGTTCTCGGCGGTCATTGGGTCGCGACGCAGCGCCTGCAACGTGCGCTGGTCAGTGCCCGGCGCGCGCCCAAGGCCCAGGTCGATGCGGCCAGGGTAGAGCGCTTCGAGCGTCCCGAACTGCTCGGCAATCACCATCGGCGAGTGGTTCGGCAGCATGATGCCGCCTGACCCGACACGGATGGTGCTGGTGCCGCCGGCCAGGAAGCCGATCACGACGGAGGTGGCCGCGCTGGCGATGCCGGGCATGTTGTGGTGCTCGGCCACCCAGTAGCGGGTGTACCCGAGCTGCTCGGCGTGACGCGCAAGGTCGAGGCTGCGGTGCAACGCCTCGCGCGGCGTGGAACCGTGGGTCACCGGCACGAGATCAAGGATCGAGAAGGGAATCATCGGCGTCTCTCCGCCGCCGCCACAGCGGCAGCAAGGCATGGTCGCGTTGCACGTTGCATGCTGCACAACAGCGTCGAGCCAGCCGATGTTTCACGCGCCCGTCGTCACGGCACTGGCGGGCAGCGCACACCTGCGGCCAGGGCCGTGGCCCAACCCGTGAGCGGTCAGCCGCCGCCGCGCGTCAACTTCGGAGCGAGCCGTGCGAGCATTCCGCGCACCTCGTCGGGGTCGCCCGTCACGGTTATTTGTACCTGTCCGCTGCTCAACGACCCGACGTGAAAGTCTTCCATCTGGGTCAGCGTCGCCTGCCAGCCGTCGGCGTTCAGGATGTCCGTCGTTCCCGTCGTATTGTCGTCCGTCTCGGGGGCCGTCGCCGTGCCGCCCAGACCTTCTAGGTACTCGCGCAGCATCCAGCGTGGGATGCCCCGCAGGACGCGCTCGTGGTGATACTCGTGGTGCTGGTTGTCGGTCATGCGCCGCCACCCACGGCGGGAAATACGTCGATAGCATCAGTTTCGCGCAACGGCGTCTCCAATCCTTGTGTGAGATACGGCGCATCGCGGCCGTTCACCATCACGTGTACGTGGCGGGCAAGTACGCCCTCATTGTCGAGCAACTGGGGCCCGAGCAGCGGGTATCGCTCGATCATCTGCGTGACGAAGCCCCACACGGTCAGATCGTCGCGCCAATCCACCACCACATGCTTGCCGCCCACCGCCTGTCGCAGTGTGGCGTGGAATCGGACGTTCACCGACGACCCTCCCTTCCCTGGTGGCCGCGTGCCTCGTGCAAGCCGCGCGGCCGGTGCTTCTGCCCCATGCGTATCGTACTGGCAGCGCCCCGTCTGCGACTACGACAACGCCGTCAGGATAGCGTCTATCGGCGGCCGGTCGGCCGGATCGTCGGACACATACGCCAGTCGGATCAGTCCATCAGGCCCAACCACGAAGTCGCCGCCGCGCTGGCGCACGTCCTGGTCGTGTCGGCTCCTGACCGGCTGGCCCGCCATCATGTGCCGGAGGTACGGCGCGATGGCCCGCAGCGTCAGCGTGTGCAGCCAGGAGGCCCGGCCCATCCCATAGGCTCGGTAGACTCCGCGCGTGTCATCCACCAGACAACGGAACGGGATTTGATAGCGTCGGCAGAAGCCGCCGACGCGCCGTGCCGCCTCAAACCCAATGACCAGGACTTCGGCGTCGTGCCGGTCTGCTTCGGCCAGCCGCTGACGCAACTGCGTCACATGCTCCAGGCAGTGCAGTCACCCGAGCCAGCGCAGGAATACGATGACGACCGGCCGCCCGCGCAGCGCCGACAACGCGACGATCTCGCCCGAAGCATCAGGCAAGGTAAAGTCTGGGGCGCGGTCGCCGGGGCGCAGCGTCATACAACGGTTATACGAGGTCAGGGCACTGGCGCGGGCGAGGGGCACGCGAGCGACACGGGGGAGCAGGCACGGATGGAGCGTTCAGCAGGGCCGCCGGAGACACCGCCTCAGCGCAGCATCGCGAAGAAGGCCGTGGCAGGCTGGGTGTCCTATGACCTGGGCAATACAGTCTTCTCGTTCAACATCGTGTCGATCTACCTGCCGCTCTGGATCGTGAACGACATGGGCGGGCGAGACTCCGACTACGGCCTGGCGAATAGCATCTCGATGGGCGCGATGTTCCTGACCGCGCCGCTGTTGGGGGCCATCTCCGACAAGGCCGGCCGCCGGATGCCGTACTTGCTGGTGACGACGCTGCTCTGCGTCGCCCTGACCTTTTTCATTGGGCAACGTTGGGGCCAGGGCAGCGGGCCTGGCGTACTGACGACCAGTTTGCTGCTGTTTGTGCTCGCCAACTACTTCTATCAGGCTGGGCTGATCTTCTACGACGCCCTGCTGCCGGTCGTCAGCACGCCGGAGACGCGCGGCAGGATCGGCGGCATCGGGGTCGGTATCGGCTACCTCGGCTCCTTCCTGGGTGTCGGCACCGGCCTGCTGATCCTGTCGTACGACCCGACGAACAAGCCGTTGATCTTCCAGGCGACGGCCGCGCTGTTCTTGCTGTTCGCCCTGCCGTGCTTCCTGTTCGTGCGCGAGCCGCACCGCGCCGATGCGCAGGCGCTCAGCCCGGCGCTGGTGAAATCCGCGCTGGCCGAACTGACCCACACTCTGGTCCGCGTCAAGCAGTACCCCGGCCTGGGCCGCTTCCTGGTCGGCCGCATTTTCTACGCGGACGCCGCGAACACGCTCATCGCCTTCATGGGCATCTACGTCTCGATGGAGGTCGGCTTCGGCGAGACGGAGACCCAGCTACTGCTGCTGTCGGGCATCGCGGCGGGGGTGGTCGGCGGGTTTTGCTGGGGGCCAATCGTGGATCGGCTCGGCCCAAAGCGCACGCTTGACGTGATTCTTGGCCTGTGGCTGGTCGTCTTTGGCATGGTCGCGGCCATTGGCGCGCTGGACTTGCCCGGCTGGCTCTTCTGGATCGCCGGGCCGCTGGCGGGCCTGGCGCTCGGCGGCACCTGGACGGCCGACCGCCCGCTGATGCTCCAGCTTGCACCGCCGCGCTATCTCGGCCAGTTCTACGGCCTCTACGCGATGGTCGGG
>JBBQBU010000146.1:0-11642 GCA_038318015.1 Chloroflexota bacterium
TGGCTCGGTGCAGGCGGCGGCCTCCCAGGACAGGCCGTCAGGGATCGGGTGCAGCCGGTGCGTCGGCGTCCGCAGGAACTCGGCCGCGCCGCCGTCCGCATGGACGCCCTGCACACGCAGAGTCCGGCAGACGTGCGACGATCCGCTCCGGCAGGGCAGGCAGGTGCCGCAGACCAGGAGCGGTTCGACGGCCACGCGCTGACCGGCGTCGTACTGCCCGGTCGTGTCCTCTACGACCTCTCCCACCAGCTCATGCCCGACGACGACCGGCGCGCGCACCGCCGACATCTCGCCGTGCCACAGGTGCAGGTCGGTGCCGCAGATGCCCGCGTACTTGACCCGCACCAGCGCCTCGCCGTCGCCGGGCACGGGTGCCGTCACCTCCTGGACTTCCAGTTGATCGGGGCCGATGTAGACCAGTGCTCGCATCAGGCTAGCCCTCCCGAGCCGGCGTCCGGCCGGCGGCATCCACGGCGCGTTGCGCGGCAGCGGCGATGGCGGCGGGCGTCAACCCGTATTTCTCCAGCAGGAAGTTGAGCGACCCGGCGACCGGGAACTGATCCTGCACGCCAAGCATCGTCAGCGGCGTGGCGGAGCCGGCCACGGCCAGCGACTCGGCCACGGCGCTGCCCAGGCCGCCGATGACCGTCCCGTTCTCGATGCTCAAAATTGCTGGCACCCGCCGGGCAAGCGCCCGCACGGCCTCGGTGTCAAACGGCTTCAGGCTGCTGGCGTGCAACACCGCTGCCGAGACGCCACGCGCGGACAACAGGTCGGCGGCCTGCAACGCGCGCTCGGTCATGATGCCGCTGCTGATGAGGCCGACCTCGGTGCCGTCACGCAACAGCCGCGCCTTGCCGATCTCAAACTGGTAGCTGGCGGGCAAGACGGTGGGTACCACGCCGCGCAACCCGCGCACGTAGGTCGGGCCGTCGTGCGCCGCGACCGCGTGGACGACCTGCATCATCTCGCGGGCGTCGGCAGGGTCGATGACGACCATGTTCGGCAGGGCGCGCATCAACGCCACGTCCTCAATGGCCTGGTGGGTCGGGCCGCCGGGCGTCGTCAGGCCAGGCAGGAACGCGAAGATTTTGACGTTCTGTCGCCCGAGCGCAATCGCCATCGCCACCTGATCGAAGGCGCGACGGCTAGCGAACACGCCATAGGTGGTCACAAACGGGGTGTACCCCACCCGCGCCAGCCCCGCCGCGATGCCCATCAGGTTCGCTTCGGCCATGCCGGTCTGGAAGAAGCGCGGCGGGAACGCCTGCGCGAACGGCAGGATATCGGTGTACTTCGACAGGTCAGCCGACAGCCCAACCACATCCGCTCGGGCCTTCCCGAGCGCCAAGAGCGCCTGTCCGAACGGTGCGTCCACGGCCTGCATCTCGGCGGAGACCGTCCCCATCATCGCAGCGTCGATCATCGCCATGCTGCCGCCTCCTGCTCCAACTCATCGAGCAGCCCATCAAGCTCACGCGGATCGCGCGGGCGCACATAGTGGACCTTTTCGCGCCGCTCTACGCTGGGCACGCCCTTGCCCGGCAGCGTGTCGCAGACGATGGCGCTCGGTTGGCCTTTGACGTGCTGGGCGTCCGCGAACGCCGCCAGCAGCGCCGGCAAATCGTTGCCGTCCACCCGGCTGACGTTCCAGCCGAAGGCGCGTAGCTTCTCGTGAACCGGTTCAATCGCCATCACGGTCGAGGGCGGGCCGTCAGCCTGCAAACCGTTCAGGTCGAAGACCGCCACCAGATTGTCGAGGCGGTAGTGGGCGGCCGACATGATCGCCTCCCAGACCTGTCCCTCTTGCAGTTCGCCGTCCGAGACGAGCGCGTAGGTGCGGAACGGTCGCCGCCCCTCGGTCTCGCCCAGGCGTGCCCCGAGCGCCATACCGATGGCCTGCGACAGCCCCTGACCCAGCGAGCCGCCCGTGACCTCGAAGCCGCGCACGAACTCGGTGGCGTTCTGCTCGATGTCGCTGCCATCCTGCCCGTAGGTGGCGAGTTCGGCGTCGGAGTACACGCCAAGCTCGGCCAGCGTGGCGAACAGCCCGATGGCGTAGTGCCCGACCGACAGGACGAAGCGGTCGCGGTCAGGGTCTGCGAGCCACGCATCAACCGATTGCTCGGGGTCGCGGGCAAGCTCGTGGAAGTAGACGGCGGTGAAGATGTCGGCCGCTCCCAGCCCCTGGCCGAGGTAGCCGTGCCCGAGGGCTTGCACCATCTGAATGATGCGTCGCCGGACGGCATGGGCGCGCACGCGGAGGGCCAGCACTGACGGCTGGCGCAGGTCGCCGGCCGCCGGTACCGACGACGATGGCACGTTGACAGGGTTCACTGGCGCGACTCCGCGCCTGATGCGGTGGCTGATCGCACGTCCGAAAGCCTCCCGTGGATGGTTGCAGCAGCATCCGCAGAGATTGTGGCCCGGACGACCCTACGACGTCACCCCAGGCGTTTCTGGCGAGCACGACGGTGTTTCGCACGAAGATGTCCATCCAACCGTTTCGGGACATGGCAGTCGTGACTTGCCCCGGTTGCCGCCCACCCAGGCACCCGCAAAGGCTCACCCCAGGAAGTAAACGGTTGATCCCCCTGCCTCAGCCACGGTCGTTGTCGTACCCGAGAACCCCGGCATGGTTCCGCAGGCGGCGATGCCAGCGCAGCCCTCTGAACATCAAGCCAAGCGTGCGAGCCGTCGGCTGCAATGGCGACGGCAGATGGTGACAGTTTACTCATGCAGACGACACGACTCGTGTTGCTGGCGAGCCTTCCCACACTGGCGATGGCCTGGTATCTCTGGCGTCGGAAACAGATTCCCGGGATGAGACTTCTCATCATCCACATCGCGGTAAACGCATTCTGGTTGCTGACATATGCCCTGCAACTTGACAGTACGGGTGTCGAGAGTGCTCTCTTCTGGCGGAAGGTCAAGTATCTGGGCGTCGCGGGGTCGGCGCTTGTCTGGTTCGCGTTCGTGCTGCGCTATGCCGGTTTCGGCCATCTCTTGACCTGGAAGCGGCTGCTCGGCCTGTCGGTGATCCCGGCCGCCACCGTCGTGCTGGCCTGGACGAACGAATGGCACCAACTACTCTGGGTCGGCGCGCCATCGACGGCGGCCGAGGTCGGGATGATGGCGTTCGGTTGGGCGTTCGTCGCCTTCATCGTCTATGCGTATGCGCTGCTGGCCGTCAGCTCGCTGGTGTTGCTGTGGTCCGTCGCACGCTCCCCGCGTCTGCAATGGGGCCACGCATTCGTCATCCTCGGCAGCGTCGCCGTGCCGTGGGCGGCCAGCGTTGCCTATGTGGGCGGATTCGTGCCGGCGCCAGGGCTGGACCCGACGCCTGCAGCCAATTTGCTGACGGACCTGTTGCTCGGGTGGGTGCTGCTGCGACCCGGAGCGACGGCCGCGCTGCTCAACTCGCTTCCGTTCGCACGTGAGCGGATCGCTGATGCGATGTACGACGGGATCATCGGCATCGTTATCCTCGACGCGAAGCAACAGATCGTCGACATCAATCCCATTGCGGCGCGACTCGTGGGCCAGGCAAGTTCGTCAGTCGTCGGACAGTCGGCCGCAGCTGTGCTGCCGGTGGCGGCGGCTCTCATCCAGGAGACACGGTCCGCCGGCCAGCCGTTCGAGCTGAAACTCGGTTCGTCGTCGCACGTGCGACACTGCCTGGCACATCTGATGCCCGTCACCGAGGCGTCCGCTGCGCTGGCCGGCTGGATCTTGACACTTCAAGAAGTCACTGAACGCAAACATGCCGAGGCGGCGCTTGAGGAGAGCGAGCGGCGGTACCGAACGGTCGTCAACAGCCTGAGCGAAGTGGTCTTTCAGACGGACGCCGGCGGCAGATGGACGCTTCTGAACCCCGCCTGGACGGCTCTCACTGGCTACACGGTCCTGGAATCGTTGGGCACCTATGCGGCGACCTACGTCCACCCGGACGACCGCGCCATCGACGAGCGCGAGACCAGGAGCCTGATGGTGGGCGACAAGCCGCTGTCACGCTACGAACTGCGATTCCAAACCGAAGAGGGCGGGGTGCGCTGGTTTCAGGCACATGCACGGCCACTTGCCGCACCCGACCGAACGATCATCGGAATTGCCGGTACCCTGGTCGATATGACGGATCGGAAGCTGCTCGAAGATCAGCTTTTGCACCAGGCGTTTCACGATGCGCTCACCGGCCTCGCCAACCGAGCGCTCTTCCGCGAGCAGGTTGGTCATACACTGCGCCGCTCGGGCCGGTTGCCGGGCGTCCACGCGGTCATGTTCCTGGACCTTGACGACTTCAAGAAAGTGAACGACACATTCGGGCACTCGGCCGGCGACCAACTGCTGTGCTCAATCTCGCAGCGGCTTCAAGCGAGCGTCAGGGCTTCCGACACCGTTGCCAGGTTGGGCGGGGACGAGTTCGCCTTACTGCTCGAAGATCTGGCATACGAAGCAGACGCTATCGACGCCGCCGAACGCATCCTCCAGGCGATGCGCGAACCGATCACTATCGAAGGAAAGCCAGTCCTGGTCGGTGCGAGCATCGGCATTGTCATGCTGAATCGCACCAATCAATCGACGGATACCACGCTGCGGAACGCCGATCTCGCAATGTACACGGCGAAGCGCGAGGGTCGAGGACGGTTCGTCATGTACACCGACGGGATGGACGAGACGACGCGCCAGCGCCTTGAACTGGAAGCCGATCTCTTTCGCGCAGTCAGCCGCGACGAACTTGTCGTCTTGTACCAGCCAACGGTCGACGTTGCGACCGGCCAGATGATTGGGGTGGAGGCGCTCGTGCGCTGGCAGCACCCAGTGCACGGCACCATCATGCCACTCGCCTTCATTCCCATTGCCGAAGAGACTGGGCTGATTGTGCCGATTGGCCGCTGGATCCTGCGCCGCGCTTGCCAGGATGTGCGGCAGTGGCAAAAGCGTGGCGGGATCGACGACGCATTTTTCGTCGCGGTGAACCTCTCTGCACGTCAGCTCCAAGACCCCGATTTGGTCGCCGATGTGACAGAGATCATCGCCGAATGCGGTATCGAACCATCGACACTCACCCTAGAGATTACTGAGACCGTGGCGATGCACAACACTGAAGTCACCATTGCACGGCTGGAGGCACTGAAAGCGCTCGGGGTGCGCCTAGCGATTGATGACTTCGGCACCGGCTACTCTAGCCTCAGCTACTTGCAGCGATTCCCCATTGATATCCTCAAGATTGACCGCGCTTTTGTACGCGGCATCGCTGAGAACGCGGACGACCACGCGCTTGCGCAGACCATCGTGCAACTAGCCCGGACGTTGCGCCTGGATACCGTGGCCGAAGGCATTGAGACGATCGCTCAGTTGGAACAGTTGCGCGGCCTCGGTTGCAATCAGGCGCAAGGGTACTACTTCGCCAAGCCGCTCCTCGGGGAACAGATCACCACACTGCTGAACGAGCGAATGGAACCCCTCGTGGAGGCCGTCGCCTAGCCTGACCGTTTGTGGGTCGCCCAGCGGCCGGTCCTATATCGACAAACGGGCATTGCCGCATCGCCACTTTTAGTTCAGCGCCCGTGCAGGTCGTCCTGCTCGTCAGGCGGCACGATGAACAGGCCGCCGCCGCGCCGCCGCCCCCAGCTTCCTAGCGTGAGGCCCGGCGTGAGCGCCTCCACTTCCAGCGCCGCCAACTTCTCCTCGTCGAAGACCCAGCCCAACCCCGGCGAGTCGCCCAGCACGATGTATCCGTCCTCGATCGTCATATCGACACTGAAGCAGACTTCGCGGCCAGCCTGCACCACCTCCATCATCATGTGGTTGGGTAGCGCCGCTGCCAGATGCGCCATGAAGTTGCCGGGACAGTTCATTAGCGCCACCGGTAGCTCGAAGCCGTAGGCCATGTCGGCCACCTGCATCGCGCCGGTGATGCCGGAGGTGTTCGACCCGACCTGCACCACGTCCACGGCCTCATTGTCGATCAGCGCCATGAAGTCGCCGATCTCGTGCAGGTTCTCGCCGGTTGCCACGGCCGCCTTGATGCCGCGCGACACCTGCCGCAGCCCCCGGTAGTCCCAGCGGCGGGCCGGCTCCTCGACCCAGGTCAGGTCGAACCGCTCTTCGAGTTGACTGATCCGCCGGATCGCCTGCTTCGGCGACCAGTATTCGTTGGAGTCGATCATCAGCAGCGGGCGCTTGCCGGACGTTGCCAGCGCCTGCTGCATCAGTTCAAGGCGGCGCTCGTCGGCCTCGAAGTCCACCCCGACCTTCAACTTCCCGGCCTGGACACCTTGCGCCGCCAGCCCGCCGTAGAACTGCGAGATCTCGGCATCGGTCAGGTTCATGTCGATGCCGCTGGCGTACGCCTTCACTTTCGGCACCGACGCGCCCAGCGTGCGCCAGAGCGGCTCGTTGTTCGCCTTTGCTTTCAGATCCCATAGCGCAATGTCGAGCGCCGAGATGGCCCCGGTGACCTGCCCACAATTGCCGCCTTTGAAGACGGCGTCAACCATGCGCTTCCAGAGGCCGCGCACGCCGCGCGGATCCTGGCCGACCAGGAACGCGTCGGCCAGCCCGTGGATGGCCGCCTGTGCGCCCGGGCCGCTCGTCGTGACCCCGGTGATGCCCTCGTCGGTGTCGAGGAAGACCGCCAGGCCGTTCGCACGGTCGCTGCCGGTCGGCAGGTTGGCATCGCCAAGTGCGCGCGCTGCCGTGAACTCGTAGAGGCGCGTCCGCACGCCCGTGACCTTCATCGTCGTACCCCCGTGTGCGATGGGGCAACGGTAACGCCAGCGGGCAGCCCCGTCAAACCGAGGGGGCCGGTAGGCGCGGTCAGGTGAGTGCGTTGGGCGGCTAGTCGTCCCTGTTTCGCGGTTTCGGTCGCAGGCCGGGGATGTTCGGCAGCGCGCCGCCGTCCGGGACCGTCAGGCGCGGACCGCCTGATGCAGGAGCCGGCGCAGACTGGTCGGCCGGCGCCGGCTCTTCGCCCGACCCCTCAGCCGGTGTCATCGAGTCGTCCGGAGCGGGTGTGTCACCCTCGGCACCGGCCGGCGCGTCGGCCGACCCTGCGCCGCCGCCGGCCCCCGTCGCGGCGGTGTCGCTGCCGGCTGGGGCGACCGGCGGCGCGACGGTGGGCGCTGGCGACGCTGCGACGCCGGGCGGGCGAAGCGGTGTTCCTGAAAGCGCCGGTAGAATGCCCTGGGTCGCCACCCCGGCGACGGTCGTGGCCGCCGCTGCTGCTGACCCGGCCAGTCCAGGAGCGACCTGGGCACCGGCCGGCGTCGGCTGGGTCGTCGGTGCCGGCGCTGGGGCAGTTGGCTCCAGGACTGGCGCGACGGTGCGGACGGCAGTTGGCCCGGGGAGGCCGGTGGCAACCGGCGGCGGGACGGCCGGCTTGCTGGCCGGTACGACGGTAGCGGTCGTGGCAACGGCCGGCTCGCCCGAGCGCGGCTCGTCGGCGATGCTGCTGGTGCGGAACCACACGATTGCTGTCAGCGCCAGGGCAGCACCGAGCACGGCCAGCGTCCCCGCGAGCAACGGGCCGCGACCACGTCGCTGCACCGGCAACGGTATCGTATTCGGCATGGCCACCGACTCGCGCGCCAGCACGACCGGCGTGCCCGGCGGCGTGGCGGCTCGCGTGGTTTTCCCGGCTGAAGCGCGCTTGGGCTGGCGGATCGTCGTGGCATCGTCGGGCGGCTGCCCCAGGACCGGCGTGCGGGCATCCTGTGCCGACACCACGACGGTCGCCGCGCTACTGTCGTCTGCGGCTACTGCTGCGCCGGCATCGTGGATGGCGGCGGCCACCACTGTCACGTTGTCCGGTGCCCCGCGCGAGTTCGCCAGGGCGATCAACTGCTCGGCAGCAGCGGCCGGCGGGAACCGAACGGCGTACTCGGCAATCTCCGCATCCTCGACGACGCCGGTCAGGCCGTCCGAGCACACGATCAGCACGTCGCCAGACTGGAGCGTGCGCCGCCCCATCTCCACCTCAACGCTGGCTTGCCGCCCGAGCGCCCGCATCAGGAGGCTGCGGTTCGGGTGCCGCGCCGCCTGCTCGGGGGTGAGGACGCCCTCTTGCACCTGCATCGCCACCCATGAATGGTCCCGCGTGATCTGGTGGGCCTGGCCGCCACGGATCAAGTAGCCCCGGCTGTCGCCCACGTGCCCGACGGTCAGTACGTGGCCCTGCACCACCATGACGACCACGGTGCAGCCCATCCCGCCGCGCTCGCTGCGGCTCTGCGCGCCCTCGTAGATTGCGCTGTTGGCGGCGGCGATGGCGTGGTGGATCGCGTCGGCGGCAGACACCCCCGACTGCTCGTAGTAGGTCTTCTGGATCGTCTCGACGGCCATCGCACTGGCGACTTCGCCGGCGGCGTGTCCGCCCATGCCGTCCGACACGACGAGCAGGGTGCCGCGGGCACGGGCGCGCGCGGTGCCCGGCTGTTCCACGCTGAAGCTGTCTTCGTTGCCCGGCCGCACCCGGCCCTTGTCGGTCTGCCCGGCGACGACCAGCGTCTGCGCCGCCGCGACGCGCATCTGCCCGGTCGGCGCATCGGAGATGTACTGTTCGCGGTGTCGGCCCTGCGGGGTCCGCTCGTCGCTCATTGCACGCTCACCAGATTCTCAGACGTTGCGGGCGTGGCGTTGTGCGGCGGCATCACCAGTGTTGCGCCAGAGAGCGGCCACAACGCCCTCTTGAGTCGGAGACTGCCTGAGTAGCCCCACGGCCGGCTCACTCGCTCCGATGGTCTGCGTGACCGTCTCACTGTAGCATGTGGCACCCCGCCGGTCTGCTCTCACCGGCACAGTCTGAGCGTTGCCCCGGCGACAGCGTCGGACGTGCCCTGTCGTGCCGGCCCGGCGTGCTACCCTTGCCGTCACCGTGCCGTTCCGAACTGCCCGTGCTGGCCTGCTCGTCGTCTGCATCACCGTGTTGTTGGGACTGGTCGTGGCCGAAGTCGGCGTGCGGATCGTCCAGCCGGTACCGGTGGCGTACCTGTTGCCGCTACCGTTCCACCACGAGGATCTCGGGCGGCTGGTGACGCGCGACGCGTACCTACGCTTCGACGCCGACCTCGGCTGGTCGCAGGAGCCTGGCGTGAGCCGCGACGACGACGGCATCACCTACGCGGCGAATGCGGCCGGCTTCCGCGCCGACCGAGAGTACGAACCGGCGGTGCCGCCCGGTGTCGCCCGGCTGGCCGCGTTTGGGGACTCGTTCATCCACTGCGACGAAGTGAACTACGCCGACTGCTGGACGGCGCATCTGGAGCGTCGATGGCCCGGGTCGGAGGTGCTGAACTTCGGAATACCGGGGTCGGCACCGGACCAGGGGCTGTTGCGGTACCGGCGCGACGGCGCGGCGTACCAGCCGTGCGCGGTGCTGATCGGTTTCCAGGTGGAGAACGTCAACCGGGTCGTGAACCGGTACCGGCCGTTCTACTCGCCATCGACAGGCGTGGCGCTAAGTAAGCCGCGCTTCGTGCTTGACGACGGTGCCGTGGGCGGCCTGCGCCTGCTGCCGAATCCAGCCACCCACCCCGCGCAGCTTGCCGATGTTCGCTGGATCGAGGAGACGCTTGGTCCAGACGATTTCTGGTACTTCCCTGGCCTCTTCGCACCCGGCCCGCTCGATAACCTGATGCTCGCCCGCATAACACGAACGGCGCTGTACCAGCGGCACCGGGCCGCCCTCCGAGGCACCATCACCGACGCGAAGCCGAACGGGCACGCCTACGAGCCGGACGACGAGCGTTTCCAGGTGGCAGGCCGCGTGCTGGTGCAGTTCGCCCACGACGTGCAGGCCGCTGGTGCCACGCCAATCGTGCTGATGATGGGCCAGCGCGACGAGGTCGTTACCGTGCGGCGTCGGCAACCGAAGGAGTACCAACCGCTGCTGGACTGGCTGGCCGACGAACAGATTGTGGCCGTGGATGTCACCAACGACCTGGCCCGCGAGGGGAATGAGCGCGGCGTCGATACGCTCTTTGCGCGGGGCGGCCATTACAGCCGCCGCGCCAATCAGGTCATTGGCTCGGCACTGGCGCAGCGACTCCCACGCCTGACAGCCGCCACCTGCTCCTGACCTGCCCGTCTCGGGGGTGTCCAGACCCCCTCGGCGCACCACCGACATCACGGTTCGGCGCACCGCCACGTCTCCCCCTCTCCCGCTTGCGGGAGAGGGGGTCGGGGGGTGAGGGCGTCGGCGGCCGGTCGGGGGGTGAGGGCCTCGGCGGCCGGCCGGGGGGTGAGGGCTTCGGCGGCCGGTCGGGGGGTGAGGGCTTTGGCGGCCGGTCGGGGGGTGAGGGCTTTGGCGGCCGGCCCCGAGAGGACGGGAAATGCGTCAGTGGCTCCCCGACTCCACGGCCGCCGGCGCGCCATCGGTGGTGCCCCAGTCCAGCGCCACGTCGCCAGTCAGGAAGTGCTCGGCGTCCAGAGCCGCGCGGCAACCATCGCCGGCCGCCGTGACCGCTTGCCGGTACCGCGTGTCCGACACGTCGCCTGCCGCGAAGACGCCCGGCACGTTCGTCTCGGTGTGGTCGTGCTGGATGATGTAGCCCTCCGGGTCCATCTCCACCTGGCCGACGAAGAGCTCGGTGTTCGGGCGGTGGCCGATGGCGACAAAGAGGCCGTGCGTCGCGATGTCGTGCGTTGCGCCGGTCTTGATGTTCTTGAGCGTGACGCCCTCAACGCCCTTCTCACCCAGCACGTCCGTGACCACCGAGTCCCAGACGAAGCTGATTTTCGGGTTCTTGCGGGCGCGCTCCTGCATGATCTTCGAGGCGCGCAGTTCGTCGCGGCGGTGGACGACCGTCACGGTGCTGGCATAGCGCGTCAAGAACGTGGCCTCTTCCATCGCTGTGTCGCCGCCGCCGACGACCACCACGTCCTTGTTCCGGAAGAAGAAGCCGTCACAGGTCGCGCAGGCCGAGACGCCCCGCCCTTGTAGGCGCTTCTCCGAGTCCAGGCCCAGCCAGATGGCCGACGCGCCGGTCGCGATGATGACCGCGCGGCCGTGGTACTGCTCGTCGCCGACCTTCAGCGTGAACGGGCGCTTCGAGAAATCGACCTCCGTCACGTCGTCCTCGACCAGCACCGTGCCGAACCGGAGCCCCTGCTCGCGCATCTGGTCCATCAACTCCGGGCCCATGATGCCGTCGCGGAAGCCAGGGTAGTTCTCAACCTCGGTCGTCAGCATCAGTTGGCCGCCCGGTAGGCCGCCCTTTTCCAGGCCGGTGAACACCAGCGTCTTCAGGTCGGCCCGCGCGGCATAGATCGCCGAAGTCCAGCCAGACGGTCCCGAACCGATAATCATCACATCCCAGAGGACGTTGGCGTTGTCGTCAGCCATGTGTGTTGCTCACTCCGCTTCGCGCGATTCCGCTGCCCGTTCAGCAGATTGTACGGGTCATTGTGCGTCGCCGTAGCGTCTTTCCACCATGAAGAACGAATCGGCAGCGCGCCATATTCCCCAACTCGTGCGTGCGGCTCATCGTGCGGGACCGCCGCCTTTCCAGGGTCAGCGTGCGGTACGCTGTGCCCGACACTCTCCGTGGCGTTCAGATATCGGCCGCGTGGGTGACGAGGAGCTATACCGATGGCGTCTCTTCCGTTGACTCTCGCAGGCTACCCTTGGGACCATCTGACCC
>JBBQBU010000147.1:0-11629 GCA_038318015.1 Chloroflexota bacterium
CCCCCCCCACACTGACGATCCGCGCCGCCCTGGAGCCACGCTGACATGTTGCTGGCCGTGGATACGTCCACCAGTCGCGCCGGCATCGCGCTCTACGACGGCGAGGTGCTGCACGAATCGGTCTGGCAGGCCGGGCGTGACCACGGCCGGCTGCTGATGCCGGCCGTCGAGGACGCCATGCGCCGGCTGGGGTGCACGCCGGCCGACCTGACAGCAATTGCGGCGGCCCGCGGGCCCGGCTCATTCACCGGGCTGCGGGTCGGGTTGGCGACGGCGACGGGCCTGTCCGTGGCGCTTGGGATCCCGGCCTACGGCGTCGGGTCGCTAGACGTGCTGGCGGCCGGGCTGCCGGTTTGGGATCGGCCGGTGCGGGCGGTGCTGGCTGCCGGCCGGGGGCGCTTCGCCACGGCCCAGTTCGAGCCGACAGGTCACGGTTTTGTTCAGGTTGGCGAGGTGATGGGGGTCACACTCGAAAGCCTGCTACGCTTAGTGGTGGAGCGATGCGCGATTGTCGGCGACCTCGACATTGAAGGTCGGACCCAGTTGGCGGCGCTCGGAGAACATGTCTGGGTGGCGCCGCCGGCACTCTCTGTGCGCCGCCCCGCCGTGCTCGCCGAGATAGCCTGGCAGATGGCACGCCAGGGCCGCCCGCCTGGACCCGACGCGGGGGAACCGATCTATCTCGTGCGATCATAGGCGCAACGGTAGCGCCGACGTTCCTTTGGGCAGGCTGGGTTGACGGTCCGTCACCAGGGTGGCCTGCGGAAGCGGGGAGATGGCACCTGAATCCAGCACCGAGATGCGGCGATCTCAGCGGTATCGCGTCGAGCCGATGCGAATCGAGCATATCCCCGTGGTCAGCGCCATTGAGCGGCGCTGCTTCGCCCAACCCTGGCCGCAAAATGCGTATCGCCGCGAGATCCAATCGAACAAGACTGCTCACTACTTTGTGGCGCGCATTGTCGAGCCGCAGAGCGGCCAGCCCGCCCCCGAGCCGCACCACCAGGCGAGCAATGGTGACGGCAATCTGTTCGTCCGGCTGTCGCGGCTGCTGCGTGGCCCCATCGAACCTGCTCCGCCGCCCGCGCTGGAGGCCGAGCTACGTTCGGTCACCGGGTACGCCGGCCTCTGGCTGATGACGGATGAGTCGCACATCACGACCATCGCCGTGGACCCCGACTTCCAGGGCAACGGCATCGGCGAGTTGCTGCTCGTCGCGCTCATCGACCGCTCGCAGCAGATCGGTGCGCGCTGGCTGACCCTGGAAGTGCGCGTCTCGAACACTGGGGCGCAGAAGCTGTATGAGAAGTACACCTTCAAGGAGATGGGCCTGCGCCGCCGCTACTACAGCGACAACGGCGAAGACGCCCTGGTGATGTGGACGGACCCTATCGAGTCGGACACCTTTCAGAGCACCTTGGCCCGCAACCGCGAGGCACTCACGCAAAGGCTTGCACACCATGAGTGACACCCTGGTGCTGATCGACGGACATGCCCTCGTCTTCCGCGCGTTCTACGGCGTGCCACCGCTGACCACGCCCAAAGGCGAACTGGTGAACGCCGTCCACGGCTTCACATCGATGCTGTTCAAGGTCTGGCGCGAGTTGCGGCCAAAGTACGTCATCGCCACCTTCGACTACTCGTCCAAGACATTCCGCAAGGCAAAGTTCGCGGAGTACAAGGGCACGCGCGGTCCGGCACCTGAAGGATTGGGGCCGCAGTTCCCGCATATCTTCAACCTGCTGGAGTGCATGAACATCCCCGTGCACTCGCTGGAAGGCTTCGAGGCCGACGACTTGCTCGGCACGCTGTCACTCCAGGCCGAGCAGCAGGGGCTGGATGTCGTCATCCTGACCGGCGACATGGACGCCCTGCAACTGGTCAGCCCCCAGACGCGGGTGCTGACCTCGCGGCGCGGCTTCTCAGATACGGTGATGTACGACGTGGACGCCGTCAAGGAGCGGTACGGCTTCGAGCCACCGGCCATCCCAGACTTCAAGGCGCTGCGCGGCGACACGTCAGACAACATCCCCGGCGTCCCGAGCATTGGCGACAAGACGGCCTCGAAACTGGTGGTGCAGTTCGGCAGCATCGAGAACCTGTACGAGCACCTTGCCGACCTGCCGGCCAAGCAGCGCGCCCTACTGGAGCCGCTGCACGAGCAGGTGACGATGGCCAAGTGGCTGGCAACCATCGTCCGCGACGTGCCAGTGACGCTGGACCTCTCGCACGCCAAACTGGGCGACTTCGACCGCCAGCGCGTCGTCGGGCTGTTCCACGAACTCGGGTTCCGGCGGCTGCTTGACGACATCAGTCGCTCGATGGGCGACATCGGCCTGAGTGACACAGATGGTGCGGCGGCCACCGGTGACAGTGCCGCTGCCAGCGGGCAGATGGACCTGTTCGGTGCGCCCGGCGATGATCCGGCGGCTGGTGCTGGCACCGCAACTCCCGACGTGCAGCCGAATCAGGATGTGGCCGGCATCGTCCGCGACGTGGCGGCGCTCGATGCGCTGGTGGAGACGCTGACGGCAGCGGAGAGCCTGGCGTTCAACGTCCAGACGACGGGCCTTGCACCGATGCGCGCGGACATCGTGGGCGTCGGCCTGTCCACCGGCGAGGGCGCGTCCTGGTACATCGCGGTCGGCCACACCGCGCCGGAGATTGGCGAAGCGAGCGAGCCGGTCCAGCAGCTTGACTGGCCGACCGTGCGCGAGCGCCTGTCGCCCGTCCTGGCCGACGCCAGCATCCGCAAGTGGGCACACAACGCCAAGTTTCACCAGTTGGTGCTGGCCCGTCACGGCATCGACGTTGACGGCCTCGCCTTCGACACGATGATCGCGGCGTACCTGCTGGAGTCGAATCAGCGCGCGTTCGCCCTGCGTGATCTGGCCTGGAGCAAGCTCCAGGTGGAGTTGCCGGCCGGCAGCACACTGCTCGGGACCGGGCGTTCGGCCACGACAATGGACCGCCTGTCCGTCGAGACGGTCGCCGAGTACGCCCGCAACGAAGCCGTCGCCATCGCACGGCTGGTCCCGATCCTGGCAACCGAGCTTGAGGAAGCAGGCTTGGAGTCGCTGTTCAAAGATGTCGAGTTGCCGCTGATCCCGGTCCTGACCATCATGGAGCGGAACGGCGTCGCCATCGACGTGCCGTATCTGCACGGCTTCAGCAAGGAACTTGCGGACCGCCTCTCCGAGATCGAGAAGGAGGCGTACGCATCGGTCGGCCACGAGTTCAACTTGAACTCGCCGTCTAAGCTGGGCGACGTGCTGTACAAGGAACTGAAGCTGCCGCAGGCGAAGCGCACCCGCACCGGGCAGGCGTCCACCGGCGCGGAGGTGCTGGACGAGCTACGCGGCGCGCATCCGGTCATTGATCTGGTGCTGGAGCAGCGGCAACTAAGCAAGCTAAAGTCCACCTACGTGGATGCGCTGCCGCTACTGGTCAACTCGGAGACGGGCCGCGTGCACACGACGTTCAACCAGACGATTGCCGCGACCGGCCGCCTGTCCAGCACTGACCCGAACTTGCAGAACATCCCGATCCGCACCGACCACGGCAAGCGCGTCCGCCGGGCCTTCGTGACCGGATCGCCGGACACCTGCCTGCTGAGCGCCGACTACAGCCAGATTGAGCTTCGGGTGCTGGCGCACATGACCCAGGACCCGACGCTTGTCGATGCGTTTGCGCGCGGCCTGGACATCCACGCGGCGACGGCCGCTGAGGTCATGGATACTCCGCTTGCGGAGGTCACGTCGGACCAGCGGCGACTGGCGAAAGTCGTGAACTTCGGTGTGCTCTACGGGATGAGCGAGTACGGCCTGTCACAGCAGAGCGGGCTGCCGCAGGAACAGGCGGGGGCCTTCATCAAACGGTACTTTGATCGCTTCGGCACGGTGAAGGCGTATCAAGACAACCTGCTGGCCGAGGCCACCGAACGCGGCTACGTGACGACGCTACTGGAGCGCCGCCGCTACATCCCCGAGTTGACGAGCAAGATCTACAACGTGCGGGCCGCGGGGCAGCGCATGGCGATCAATCACCCGATCCAGGGGACAGCCAGCGACATCGTGAAGATTGCCATGATGCGCGTGCAGCAACTGATTGGGGATCGGTACCCACGCACGCTGATGGTGTTGCAAGTCCACGATGAACTGCTCTTTGAGATTCAGCGCGACGACCTCATGGCGTTCTCGCAGGAGCTTCGGCCGATCATGCGCGACGCGATGTCGCTGGCGGTGCCGCTGGACGTGGAACTGCGCTCGGGCGACAACTGGGAGGAGTTGAAGCACCTGGACGTGCCCGAGGTCGAGCCGGCCGGTGCCGCGCGTGCCTGAGCTGCCCGAAGTCGAGTCGCTGCGCCGCGACCTGGCGGCGACGCTGGTCGGGCACACATTCGCGTCGGTTGACGTGCGCCTCGCCAAACAGGTGCTGACGCCGACCGGCCTGTCCGTCGAACACATTATCGGACAACAGATCGAGGAGATCCGGCGGCGGGCCAAGTTCCTGATCTTCGACCTAAGCGGCGGGCTGGCACTGGTGTTTCATCTGCGACTGGCGGGGCAAATGATCCACCGTGACGCCGAGCAGGCCACACTGGCGTCTGGCGGCCACCCGGTGCCCGCCCACGACGCGCCGATGCCGCACCGTTCGACGCACGTCATCTTCCACTTTGACGACGGCAGCATCCTGTACCTGACCGATATTCGGCAGTTCGGGCGCGTCTGGGTGTTGCCTGATGCGGGCGTCGATCAACTGATCGAGCAGGCGAAGCTCGGGCCGGAGCCGTTGGACCCGTCGTTCACCGTGGACATGTTGCGCGAACGCCTCGCCCGCCGCCAGAAGATGCCGCTCAAGCCGGTGCTGCTCGACCAGCATGTGATCGCCGGCATCGGCAACATCTACGCCGATGAGATCATCTTTGCGAGCCGCCTGACGCCCGCCACCCGCGTGGGCGACCTTGACGACGCCGCGCTGGTGCGCCTGCACCGGGCCATCAAGGACGTGCTGGGGCTGGCGGTGCGTGAAGGCGTGGCCGAGATTCTCAACGGCCGCGCGACAATGACCCGCGACTTCCCGCGCGTGCATGGGCGCAAGGGCCAGCCGTGCCCGGTCTGCGGCACGCCCATCGTCAAAAATCAGTTTGCCGGGCGTGGCACCTACACGTGCCCCGAGTGCCAGCCGTACGCCGGCGACGGCGTGCAAGGCGTCCAGTCGGGCGACCCGGCAGGCGTCTCGGGAGAGGCCGGCTAGTGCCTGAGTTGCCCGAGGTCGAGACGACGGCGCGCGGCCTGCGCGAACGGATCGTCGGCCGCCGCGTGGTCGAGGTCGGCTCGCTAGACTGGCCGAGGATGGCCCCGAACGCCACCCTGGCGGCGCTGGCCGAGGCGACAGTTGGCCGCACGTTCGAGTCGGTGACGCGGCGCGGCAAGTTCGTCATCGCTGGCCTGTCCGGCGAGGTGTTTCTGGTGCTGCACCGCAAGATGAGCGGAAACCTCGTGTTGCGGACCGTCGATCTGCCGATTGTGCCGCACACGCACCTGACGGTCGAACTTGACGACGGCTGGCGGCTGGACTTCATAGATCCGCGCAAGTTCGGGCGCATCTACCTGTTCCTCGGCAGGGAGTCACTCGACGCGTTCCTCAATGCGCGGCTCGGGCCGGAGCCGCTGGAGATCGCGCGGCGCGACCTTGACCGCCTGCTCGACGCGCGGCGCGGGCGGCTCAAGTCGGTGTTGCTGGACCAGACGTTCCTGGCCGGCATCGGCAACCTGTACGCCGACGAAATCCTGTGGGAATCGAGACTGCACCCCGAGCGCCCGGCCTCCTCCTTGACGCCCCGCGAGCGCGACCGGCTGCACACCGCCATTCGCGACGTGCTGGCGTCGGCTATTGAGCGGCGTGGCACGTCGTTCGCGGATTATGTCGATGCGACGGGCGAGCAAGGCTCGAACCAGGACTACTTGCAGGTGTACGGGCGGGCCGGGCTACCCTGCTCGCGCGACGGCTGCGGCACGCTGATCGTGCGGCGGGTTGTTGCCCAGCGCGGCACCTGGCTCTGCACCCGCTGCCAGCCGCCCGCCTGACGGACCGGCGGACGACCGACAAGTCCGGTTCAGCCGGCCATCAGCTTTCTGAACCGAGCGTCGCTCCGGTACGGCCCGACCACCGCCAGCGACATCCGCTCCGGCAGCAAAAGCTCGGCGGCCACGCGATTCACATCGTCGATGCTGACGCCCTCAATGATCTCTAGCGCCTGATCGACCGTCAGGATCTCGTTCCGCAACAGTTCCTGCGTGCCGAGCCAGGATGACACCGCGCGGGTGTCCTCCATCCGCAACTGCAAGCGTCCCTTGATCAGTTCCTTCGCCTTGCGTAGCTCCGTCTCGGGCACGCCGGCGCGCAACTTCGCGAGCTCGCCCAGGATCGCCTTGATGGTCGGCTCGACGCGCTTCGGGTCCACCCCCGCCGAGACAACCATTGCGCCGGCGTCCTGGAAGTGCGCCACGTATGAGTGCACGTCATAGGCCAGCGCCAGCTTCTCGCGGATCTCCACGAACAGCCGCGACGACATCCCTTCGCCCAGCACCGTGTTCATCAGGTCGAGGGCGTAGCGGTCAGGGTGGACGCTGGAGTAGCCCGGCAGGCCGATGCAGACCTGCGCCTGCTCGGTCTTCTTTGACTTGAGAGCCACACGCGGCGACGGCTTATCCTCGGCGCGATACCAGGCACCCGCCGTCGAACGCTGCCAGCCGCCGTACAGCCGTTGCGCTAGCGCCACCACCTCGTCGTGCTGCACATTGCCAGACACGGACAGGACGGTATTCTCGGGCGTGTAATGCTTGTCCACGAACGACATGATCTGCTCGCGGGTGATGGCCGCCACCGACTTCGGGGAGCCGCCCACGTCGCGCCCGAGCGGCTGATCGGGCCACAGCACCTCGTCGATCAGCAGCGCGGCGATGTCCCCAGGGCTGTCCTCGGTCATCGCCAGTTCTTCGATGATGACCTGCCGCTCCTTCTCGATCTCAGCGGGGTCCATCGTCGATTCGAGCAGCGCGTCGGCCAGCACGTCCATGCAGCGCTCGAAATGCTGCTGCCCGACCTTCGCCCAGTAGACCGTCAATTCCTTGTCGGTGGCGGCGTTCATCGTGCCGCCTACGCCTTCGATCTCTTCGGAGATTTGCTGCGCGGTGGGTCGGCGGGTGGTTCCCTTGAACAGCATGTGCTCAAGGAAGTGCGACACACCAGCGATCTCGTCGTGTTCGTAGCGCGAGCCGGCGGCCACGTAAAGTCCCACGCTGACGGAGCGCGTATGTGGCATCGTGCTGCTGACAACGCGAAGCCCATTCTCCAGAATCGTGCGGTCGAACATCGGCGCGGGTTCCCCTCTCGGCACGCGAAGGGCGGCGCTACCACCACCCAATTGGGCGGGGCGCGCGGCCCGGTGCCGAACAAGTGTACTCGGAAGGGCGGGCAGCCGACCGTCACACGGCGCGCAACGACATCGGTCGGGATGACCTGTCTTGATTGCAATACTCTATTGCAATCAAATCACCACATCTTGCTGCCGTTGGCTCGCTTCGGAACAAAGTGTGACGGGCGCAACGGTCAGGGCGCGAGCGGCACCTCGACCGTCTCGCCGCCGGTTCCGTCCGACCAGCCCAGCCGCACGCGGTCGGGCGTCCCCCGTGTCAGAGCAAGCCGCACCCGGTCGATGACCAGTTGCCCCGCCGGCCAGAGATCAGTGGGGAACAGGTCGTCAAGGCCGCTGCTCGTGCTCTCGGCCAGCACCGCGCCGCCGGCGTCGAGCACGGCCATGCTGCGCGTCAGCCGTCGAGGTTTCGCCTCGGCCCGTGCCGGAGCCTGCCAGTGTGCCACCACCTCGATGGATGAGCCGGCGTGGCGCACGTCCAGACCGTGCAGCGCCAGCCCCGCTACTGGTCGATCCAGGACCGTCGTGGGAGCGGGCGGACGGTCGGTCAGCAGCATGGCATCCGGGCCGGCCAGCCAAATCGCGTATGGGCGGGTGGCCCGCAGCGGGCTTTGCTGTCGGCTCAGCAGCGTCTCGCGGGTGCCGTCGTTACTCAGGTCCAGCAAGAACGCCTGCGAGCGGCGCTCGGGCGGCCAGAGCTTGCCGGCGTAGCTTGGCGGGAAGACGTGCAGTTCCGCGCGGTTGGCCACCATACCCAGCGCCCGCCTGCTCGCCACCAGCGACGCGCCCGGTGGCACCTGGGCGACCAGATAGGCGTGCTGCTCCGCGCGCTCCGACCACAGCACGTCCGACGGGTCGTAATCGCCGCCGCCCGGCAGGTTGCTATCCAGGCTGAACGCCACCAGTGTGCCGACCACCAGCAGCCCGACGCCGACAGCACGCGCCGGTCGCCCGCGCAGCACGGCGAACCCGACCACCGTTGACAGCCAGATCGTCGGCAGCAGCGGCGCGGTCCAGTGGCGGCGGAACCGTTCGCCCTTGTCGGCCAGCAGCAGCGTCGCAGCCTGCGGCGCATCAATGATGAGTACCTGCGGGGCCAGCAGCGGCAGGCCGCCGGTCGGTAGCAGCAGCCAGCGCACGGCACGCGGCACCCGCACAGCGAACAGATCGGTCAGCGTCTCGGTGGGCCGCTCGCGAAGCGCCGCAAAATGATCCACCGTCCGATTCTCGCCGGAGGATGGGCGGGTGGACGGCTCGTGGAAGCCCGGCATGATGACCATCGCCACCAGCACCAGCCAGAGCAGGGCCACGCTCGACAGGACCGCTCCCACCAGCCGGTGGCCGCGCCGAAGCACCAGCATCAGTCCGAGGCCCAGCACGGCCAGCCCGGCCTCTTCCTCAATCGGGATCGCCAGCAGCGCCAGCGCCACGCCCGGCCGCATCCGATCCGTCAAGAGGAAGTAGCCCGCGAACCCGACGGGCAACGCCGCCCAGATGATCGGGTAGAAGGCGTCGAACGCCACTTCTGTGACGGTGGGCATCAGGAAGTAGCCGGCGACGAACAGGGTCGGCAGGGCGACGCCGCCAAGCAGCCGGCGGGCCAGCAGGTAGACCGGCGCGGCGGCTAGCGCCAGCACCGTTGACTGCGCCACGAACAGCCAGCGCGGATCCGGGCGCACCGCATACAGCGGCGCAAGAACTGGCAGCAGTAGCGCGATATGCTCAGCAAGATGGACGCGGTTCGATTCGAGCAGGGTGGTGCGGAACGGCAGCCCGTGGCCGGTGTTCCACAACAGTTGCAGGTAGACGCCGATGTCGCGCGAGGTGCTGTTGAACGTCGTCAGTTCGCCGACGGAGTTGGCCGACGTGACGGCGACCCAGATCAGGCCGATCACCAGCGACGGCACAACCGCCAGCCAGCGGCGACGCCGTGCCGCCGCACGGTCAGCGATGGGCGGGGCCTCCAGCGGGATAGCAGACTCGGGGAGCGCGGCGGTGATGGTGTCAGACTTGATGGTGGTCGCTCAACGCGGCAGGCAGCGCAGCCGACGGATTGTCAGGGCACGCCGCGAGTTGCCCGCAAGGGTGTCGAGAACATAGGGTCCACGCGCGGCCAGCGTCAAGGTTGAAGTGCAAAGAGAATCGTGCAGGACTTTACACTTCTCTCGTGCGCGGCTATACTGCGGCCCGGGGAACCGACTCGTCGGGACGCGGCGGGTCGTGACAGCGGGTGTGGCGTGCAGACGGCGTCGTCTGCCGTTTCGAGTGGCCATCTCGCCACCGGCACCATCGGTCCAGGGCCGGCATGAGCCGGAGGGGGACAACGCACATGAGCTTCGCGGACAAGACACTGACCTGCCGTGACTGTGCAGCCGGCTTCGTGTTCTCGGCCAGCGAACAGGCATTTTTCGCCGAGCGCGGCCTCGTGAATCAGCCGCAGCGGTGCCACCAGTGCCGCGCCAATCGCCGACGCGAGCGCCAGGGCGAGGCACCACGGGCGCTGCATCCGGTCCAGTGCGCCGACTGCGATACGACGGCTTTGGTGCCGTTCCTGCCACGCCTGGACCGGCCAGTCTACTGTAGCGCTTGCTTTGACCGGGTGAAGCCGGCGATACCGGTGTCAGCGCAGCCCGTGTCACCGGTCTAGCACCACAGGGGCCGCCGCCGTCCATATGGCGGCGGCACGCCCTCGCAGCCGGGCACGACGCATGAGTGCCCTAATGCTCGGCCGGCGGCTGTTCGCCCACCACAAACTCGACTGGGTCGCCGTGGTTGATGCCCTCGTCGTGATGAGCAGCGACCTGTTCCACGCGGGCGTCGCGGTCCCCAAGCGCCATCACCCGCACCAGCACCGATGGCCCCTGGCCGGCGTCTGTCCGCACAGCCAACACCGTGCCCAGATCGAGCGCTTCGCCGGTCGTGCGCGTCACTACCAGTTCGTTCGGGGTGATGGCCCGCACAAAGCCAACTTCCGGCGGTGTCACTGCCCGCACAAATGCCACGCTCAGCAACCGCGAACGCAGCGCGTCGATGCGCGGCCTGAGCGCCTCGGCCAGCGCCCATTCCGGCACGCGCTGGGCCTGCACCGCGAAGCCGGTCGGCTCCAGGGCTACCGTCATGATCAGTTCGGCAAGCGCAACCTGCGAACCGCCGAGCCGCGCGCCGTCTGACAGGACGACGTGGTTGGAGGTCAGCAGTCCGAGCAGGCCCAGCGCCTCCGGACGCGGCAGGCGCTCCATGAACGCGTCAGCCAGCAGATCGGCCAGGCCGTAGCCGGGCGGCGGATCGTCGCGCACGTACGCCGCGAGTGCCGGGTCGGCAGCCGGCAGATAGACGTACTTCCGTGAACTGGCTCGGCCCGGATCGACGTAGAGCGTGCGGCCTTCAGCATCCACGCCGAGGCGGTCAACGGTTGGGGGTGCGAGCACGCCGGCTGCACGCTGGTACGGGATGCGATCAACGACGATGCGGTGCGGGGGATCTGCGGCAGCCACGTTTACTCCATCAGCCCGACACGGACTGGATCAGCGCGGTCAGTTCATCAAGTTCCCAGGCTGGAGCCAGGCGGCGGGCGGTCCGGGCCGACACCAGCGCCTCGGCGTTCATGCCGAGTTCTCGCTGGATCAGCGCAAGGTCACGGTGATACTGCCAGTTTCTCATCTGGAAGCGCGCGGCCCGGCTGGCATGTTCCAGCGCACCGTTCAAGTTTCCGGCCGAACGGTCCAGTCGCGCCAGTCCCGCTTCGGCCGGCGCGGACCGATTGTCAAGCACCAGTGCGCGCTCGTAGCCGGCGCGGGCGGCAGCGATGTCTCCGGGGGCCAGGAGCGCGTCGGCTACGCGGGTCAGGCGCTCGGCCGTTGGCTTGCTGAGCGCTTCGGCCTGCTTGAATCGCTCCAGGGCCAGCGTCGGCCGACCCCAGCGGGTCAGCGCCACGCCGGCCTCATCGTACAGCCCGACGCGGCTCGGCCCGGCTGCGATAGCCGCGTCGAACGACTCGACGGCCCGCCCGTACAACTCGACCTGCTCGGCCGCGTCGCGGCTGGCCTCCGCGCGCGTGACCCAGTGGCGGGCCATGGCCGCGTGCGGATAGGGGTCCAGCGGGTTGATCGCGATGGCGCGCTCCAGCGACAGCCGCGCCCCTTCGAACAGTGCCGCCCGGCTCGACGGTGCGACTGTGAACAGGTCGTCGAA
>JBBQBU010000148.1:0-11573 GCA_038318015.1 Chloroflexota bacterium
CCTCAAGCACCCAGGTGACAATCTCCATATCGCAGTGCGGGTGGGTGTCGAAGCCGGTGCCGGCCCGGACCACGTCATCATTGGACACCAGCAGCAGCCCGAAGTGGGTATTCTGGGGGTCGTAGTGGTGGCCGAAGCTGAAGCTATGCTTGGAATCCAGCCAGCCCATCTTCGTCTTGAAGCGCGTGTCAGCCCGACGGATGTCGATGGTAGGAGTCGTGAGCGCCATAGTGGGTGCCTCCGTTCGCGCAGTGGCGCGAATCGAAGCCCGTCGTTGAAAGCGGCGGGTGTTGAGTGCCTCGACGCCCCGTGCTGGCGGCGGATCGTTCAGTCATGAACTCTAACCCGCCGAGCGTCCCCAGTATTCCCGAACGACGGTGCTGGCGATGGGTATTCTCCTGCCCAGCCAGGCGGGACAGCGATGGGCACGATATGACAGCGGCGAACAATCCGTGGAGCCAGGACGGCTATCGTTGCCGCCTGGAGTGGGGGCGGCGCGGCGTGCGAGTCGCTGCCCAGCGCAACGATGTCCTGGTCGTCGTGGTGGGTATGCTCAGTTTCTCGACGGCGACCATCACGGCGGTGGCGCATGGCGGCGTCATTATCCCGTGCGCCATGTCCGACGACGCCCCGGCCCTGGCGGCACGCGTGCACGCGCGGCTGGCGGCAAGCTGATCCCGAGGCGGCGCGCAATCGCATCTCGCCGGCAACGTCCATGCACGCACGCGGCTGGCCGACGCGCTATGATGAGGTGTTGAGCCAGAACGTTCGCACCCTGGACGCCGATGCTGCGTCGCCAGCCCCCAACGGCGGGGGACTGAAGGCGGCGATTGTTCGCGTCTACCCGGCACTCGGCGTTCCCGAGTTCCGCTTGCTCTGGTTCATGTCGTTCCCCTCGACGATGACCTGGTCGCTCTGCTCGGTGGCGACTGGCTACGCGGCGCTCACGCTGTCCGGGTCGGCCACTGCACTTGGTGTCGTCACGATGCTCAGCGGCCTGCCGATGCTGATTCTTGCACCCATCGGCGGCGTCGTCGCTGACCGCTTCCCGCGCAAGAGGGTCATTTTCGTGGCCCAGGCGATCCTGGCGGTCGGAGCGATAGCCCTGGCCCTGCTGAGTCTGCTTGGCATCATGGAAGTGTGGCACCTCGGGGCACTCGGTTTCTTGCAAGGTGTCGCGTTCTCGTTCAATATGCCGGCGCGGCAATCGCTGCTGATGGAGGTCGTCGGGCCGGGGCGGGCACGGAGCGCAGCGGCGCTGAACACCGCCGCGCCCAACTTCTCGCGCGTGGTGGGGCCGAGCGTGGCGGGCATCATGCTGGCAACGCCGTGGATCGGCATCAGTGGCGTGTTCCTCACGATGGTGCTGATGTACGCCATCGTCTTCGTGTCGCTGTTCCACCTGCCGCCGAGCCGCCGCCCGCAGAACGAAGACGCCGGCATCGGGGCGGTCTGGGGTTCGCTGATCGAAGGCTTCCGCTACATCCTGGGGTCGCCGATCCACCGAGGGCTGCTCGGGACGGCGTTCGTGTTGCTGGTCCTGGGCGCGCCGGTCCTCCAGATCATGCCCGTCTTCTCAGAACACGTCTTCGACGTTGGTGCGACCGGCCTCGGCATGTTACTGTCGGCCAACGGTATAGGTGCCTTGATCGGCTCGGTTGGCGTCGCGGCCCTGACCGGCCTGAAGCGCCTCGGGCTGATCCAGGTTGGCTTCGGCTTCGGCTTCGGCCTGTCGATCATCGGATTCTCGCTGGCACCGTCGCTGGTCACGGCGGTCATCATGATCGGCCTCTTCGGCTGCTTCCAGTCGTGTTACATGGCGCTGAACGGCACGATGCTGATGGGGAACACCGAGCCGCGCCTGTACGGCCGGGTGTTGAGTGTGTACCTGATGACGTTCGCCGTGACGCCCATCGCCGCGTTGCCACTGGCCTGGATGACCGACCACATGAACCCGCAACTTGCGGTCGGCATCGCTGGCGTCCTGGTGACGATTGCTGTGGTGATCCTGGCCGTCATGAACCCCGCGACCCGCCACGCCCGGTAGTCACAGCGGGGGTTGCCGCTGGCAAACCCGCCCTCCCGGTCAACAGGCCGGTTGAATCCAGCGCCGAGGCCGCAGTACGATGGCAGCCAGCAGGCAGTTCTCCGCAAGGGAGCGAGGAGCGATGACGGCTGACCCACACCCGACCGACGTGCTCCAGGGCGCGTCCGAGCCGGACCCTTCGCACGCCATCGAGATGTACCGCCAGATGGTGACGATCCGCCGCTTCGAGGAGCTGGCGCTCAAACTGCGGCTTGACGACCGCGTGCACGGCGTCGTCCACCCGTACGTCGGGCAGGAGGCCATCGCGGTCGGCGTCTGCGCCAACCTGCGCGTGACTGACCGCATCGTCAGCAACCACCGTGGCCACGGCCACTGTATCGCCAAAGGCGCGGACATCGACCGGATGATGGCCGAACTGTTCGGACGGCGCGACGGCTACTGCAAGGGCAAGGGCGGTAGCATGCACATCGCCGATTTTGACGTGGGCATGCTCGGGGCGAACGGCATCGTCGGGGCGGGCCTGCCGATCACGGCGGGGGCCGGCGTGGCGGCGCAACTGGAAGGCAGCGATGCCGTTGCGGTCGGCTTCTTTGGCGACGGCGCGACCGGCGAAGGGCCGTTCCACGAGTCGCTGAACATCGCGTCGCTCTGGAAGCTGCCGGTCATCTGGGTCTGCGAAAACAACCAGTACGCCGTCGAGACGCCGGTCGCGTCGGGGCTGGCCGCTCGCAACGTGGCCGACCTCGCGGCAGGCTACGACATGCCCGGCTACATCGTGGACGGCAACGACGTGCTGGCCGTCTACACGGCTGCGAAAGAAGCCGTGCGTCGGGCGCGGGCAGGCGAAGGTCCGACGCTGCTCGAATGCAAGACCTGGCGCACGCATCAGCACGCCCTCCGCGACGTGGTGACCGTTGACAAGCGGCCGGCGGACCAGATTGCCTACTGGGCGGCCCACGACCCGCTGGAAGGCTTCGAGCGGTACTTGCTGGAGCGCGGCATCATGACCGCCGACCAACTTGCCGATGTCGGCCAGACGGTTGACCAGGATCTTGTGGACGCCGTCAACTTCGCGGAGGCCAGCCCGTACCCCGCGCCCGAAGAAGCGCTGGAGGACGTGTTCGCGCCGTAGGCGTCCGTCCCGAACACTCTGCCCCCTCCAAAACCCGACTGTGAGCCGTGCGGGTGCCTCACCCGGGGCAGCGCACGAGAGTCAGGACACTTTCACCCATGCCAGCTTTGAGCTTCGCCAACGCGCTCGAAACGGCGATGTCTGAGGAGATGCGCCGCGACGACCGCGTCTACACCATGTCCACGGCACCGTCGCCGGGGCTGCTCCAGGAGTACGGCACCTCGCGTGTGCGCCGTGTGCCGATCTCCGAAGCGACCATGACTGGCATTGCGGTCGGATCGGCCGGCTGCGGCTTCCGTCCGGTCGTGCACTGGCGGTCGGTCACGTTCGCCTTCATGGCGTTCGATCAGGTGGTCAACCAAGCCTGCAAGATTCGGTACATGTTCGGCGGCCAGCGCGACTTCCCGATAGTGTTCCGCGCCAGTTACCTGAACGGCACCCGGTCGGCGGCCCAACACTCGCAGACGGGGTACGCGCTGTACGCGCACCTGGCGGGCCTCAAGGTCGTCCTGCCGTCAGGAGCGGCCGACGCGCGCGGCCTGCTCAAGAGCGCGATCCGCGACAACAATCCCGTCGTTTGCTTCGAGCCGGGGCGCATCGATTCGATGGTCGAGGACGTGCCCGACGATGAGGGGTTGGTGCCCATAGGCGTGGCGGCGGTCAAGCGGCCAGGCACCGACGTGACGGTGGTGGCGCTCGGGTACATGCTCTACCCGGCGCTGGCTGCCGCCGCAGAACTGGCGGCCGAAGGCGTGTCCGTCGAGGTGATCGATCCGCGAACGTTAGTGCCACTCGACACAGCCACGATCCGCCAGTCGGTGCAGAAAACGGGACGCTTGATTGTCGTGGATGAATCCGCGCCGACCTGCTCGATGGCCTCCGAGATCGCGGCCGTCGTGGCCGAGGACTGGGACACTTGCCGGCAACTCCGGGCACCCGTGCGCCGGGTCTGCACGGCCGCCGTCCCGATCCCGTTCAGCCCGCCGCTGGAGGATTTCGTGCTGCCGGACCAGGGCAATATCTCCCAGGCGATCCGCGAGTCACTCGGCTACGCGCAGCCGGTTGGCGCAGCGAACGGGCGCTAACGCGCGACATCAGGAGGAGCAGATGGCAGACCATGCCCCGTCCGCGCGCGCGTTCACGCTGACCGCCAATCATGTTGGCATCGGCGTCAGCAGCCTCGCCCGTTCACTCGACTTCTACCGCGACGTGCTGGGCTTCAACGTCGCATATGAGCGCGGCGAGGTCACGGCAGAGTACATGCCGCGCCTGGTCGGCATCCCCGGCGCGCGCCTCAAGATTGCGGGCCTAGACATCCCCGGCTTGCACCTGGATCTGATCGAGTACATCGAGCCGAAGGGTGCCACAGCCGCCGGCCCACCGAACGACGTCGGCAACGTACACATCGGCTTCACGGTAGACGACATGTGGGCCGCCTACCACGCGATGGTGGCGGCCGGTGTGCGCTTCATGTCGGAGCCGGTCAGCCCGACAGTCGGGCCGAACAAGGGCGGCTGGGCCGTCTACTTCGTGGACCCCGATGGCGTGACCCTGGAGATGATCCAGAAACCAGTTTGACGAGCGTCGGATGTCGGATGAGTGTTCCCGCTCTCCCGCCTCTGGGTTCGGAGGCGGACAGTTACCAGCCTGTGCCTGCACCCCAGCCTTCGACTCACCATGTCATCCTCAACGCAGCGCCGCGGGGATCCCGCCGAAGGCGGAGGGGCCCCGTGGTGGGCAGGAAGCATCTCCCAAACCAGCCGTCCTGATCGGGAGATCCTTCGACTTCGCTCGCAGAGCCTGCCCTGAGAGAAGTCGAATGGGCCCGCTTCCTCAAACATCGTGACGCCGCACGCAACGACATCGCTCAGGACGACATGAACCCATGTGCGCCTTTCGTTACAGTGCGCGCCTGTAGCTGTCCGCCTATGAACGCTTACGGGAGCGAGATCTAGGGGGGTGACGGGCCGCTTCTATCCCCTATGCTTCGCGGCGTGCACGTGATCCTCCGTACAACAGGTGCGCCCCGGCAAGCGCGGCGGTCATCATGACGGCCGCGTCGGTCGCGGCTTCCGGGCGCGCCCCAGCCGGCCCAATGACGCGCGAGCAGCGTCGGAATGTCGGCGTGCTTGGCGTCGATATGGCGCTGTTCGCAATGGGCCTCGGCGCGCTTGGTCAATTGACCATCATCCCGTTGTTCGTCAGCAAACTGACCGACAACCCGCTGGCTATTGGTGCGGTGACGGCGGCGTTTCAGATCGGCTGGCTGCCACAGATCTTCGTCGCTGGCCTCGTCGAGCGCAATGCGCGGAAGTGGCCGTGGGTCATCAAGTTCAGCTCACTTGAGCGGGTGGCGTCGCTGTTGCTGGCGCTCTGCGCGCTGGCCGTGCCCTACACCGGCACCTGGATTCTGGCGCTTGTCTACCTCGCCTGCTTCTCGCAGACGATGTTCGGCGGCCTCTGCGTTGGCCCGTGGCTCGATGTGATCTCACGGGTGGTGCCCGGCCGGCTGCGCGGCCGGTTCTTTGGCATCTCGAATATGGCCGGCGCGCTGCTCGGGGCCATCAGTGCAGCCATCGCCGTGCCGCTGCTCGACTCCTACCCGTTCCCCTACAACTTCGCGGCGTGCTTCGGGCTGGCCGCGTTCATTTACGCCGTCGGCATGATCCCGATTTTCATGGTACGGGAGCCGCCCGGCCCGCCTCCTCGTCCGCCGCGTCCGTTTCGCAGCCAGATTGCCGACTTGCCGCGCCTGTTGAGGGCTGATCGCCCGTTCCGTCAGTTCCTGATGGGCCTGAGCATCATCTCGCTGGCGACGATGAGCAACGGGTTCGTGGCGGTCTACGCGGTCAGAGACCTTGGCGCACCAGACGACATCGCCGGCTGGTACACCGCGACGCTGTTCATCGCGCAGACGGTTGCCAGCCTGTTCCTGGGCTGGCTCGGCGACCGCTTCGGCTTTCTGTCGATTGGCAAGGCCGTCGTGCTGGCGACGGTGGTGCTGTGCGGCGTGGCGCTGGTCGCGCCGGATCCGGTCTGGCTACTCGTCGCCTTCGCACTGCTCGGCGTCGTTCAGTCCGGCAGCATGCTGGCCCGCATGACCGGCTCGACGGAGTATGGCCCGCCGGAGCGACGCCCGTCGTACGTGGCGCTGGCGTTCGGGGTCGTCGGACCGTGCGCCGCGCTGGCACCGCTGCTCGGCGGGCAGATCGTGGCGATCCTGGGGTACCCCTGGCTGTTCGGGATCAGCGCGGCGATCGCGTTGCTGGCATTGCCGTTCCTGGGCGAAGGCGCGCGCCCGCCAGCCCGCCATGCCGACGCCTGACTCCCGCGTGCCTCGTGCGGCCAGGCTCGCCGCTCACGCGCGCCGCAAAGGTCGGCCTATACTACGGCGCTTCACACACGCAGACCTGCAACAACGGGAGTCGCCGACAGCATGAGCGTCTCGGTTCGCTGGCTTGACCACACGGCTATCGCCGTCCATAGCATCAAAGCATCGTTGCCGTTCTACCGCGACGTGCTGGGCGGCGTCCCCGGCGAGATCTACCTGAACCCCGACAAAGGCTTCTCAACCCTGACTCTGCGTTTCCCGCACGGCGGCGGCATCGAACTGATTGCGCCGTGTGGGGAGAACAGCTTCGTTGAGCGGTTCCTGAAGAAGCGGGGCGAAGGCGTCCACCACATCACGTTCCTGGTCGAAGATTTGAAGGCGTCGATTGCCGAGGCGGAGGCCGCTGGCGTTCGGGTCGTGGACGAGAACCACGACAACCCGGACTGGCGCGAGGTGTTCATCTCGCCGCGCAGCGCTAACGGGACCATCATCCAGTTGGCGCAGACGACCTACGAGGACTTTGAGGGTCGCATCAAGCGCCGCCCGAAGGACAGTGGCGACACTTGCCCGACTGAAGGGCCGGCCGGCGAAGCATAGTCAGGCGTGCCGCCACGCCAATGTCGAGCACGACAAGTTCATCGTCGGCCGCTCCACCGGGCGCGGCAACGATCGCTTCAACGGCACTGAGCATGACCGAGAGGCGCTCTTCACGGCCGTCGATGCGCAACGACTGCTGATCGTCCCAGCACCGAAGACAAGAAGCCAAGTCAACCTGCATCGTCGCAGCGTCCGTCACCTAGATCATTGTCCCACCTCACATGAGAGATTACAAATGCCTTAGCTTAGCGTGGGCTAAGTTAAAACATTGGTTCATGCTCATGTCTGGCAGAGGTCAGCCGCCGGCCGCCAGCCAGCACACGCCGTACGGCGGCAGTTTCAGCGGCGAGAACTCATCGACCTCGGCACCCGTGAGGATGTTGCGCAAGGTAGCGCCGTCATCAACCCAGAGCAGCAGCGGGTCAATGCTCACCGTCCGACTGGTGACGTTGTGCAGCGCCCAGACCGTCTGGCCGTTGCGCGGGCCGCGTCGGAGCGCCAACAGTTCCGGCCCGAGGTCAAGGACCGACTGCGGGGCGGCGGGGTGGAAGGCTGGCTGCGCTCGACGCGCCGCCAGCAACGCCCGGTAGCCGGCGAACACGCGCGCCGCCTCCGACGTCGGATCGGCAAGCTGCGCTTCGATGTCAGCCAGCCGTAGCCGCTCGTGGTTCAGGTCGCGCTTCCAGCCCGACCGCGCAAAGCCTTGCTCGTCGTGGTGCGAGCCGAACAGGGAATGGACGTAGATGCCGGGCACGCCGGGCATCGCCAGCATGATCGCCTGTGAGCAGAGGAACCGGTCCCGCTTTCTCTCCCACGACTCGCTGCTGTCACCAACAGGGGCCGGGTCTGACAGGATGTCGAAGAGCGTGCCGTTCAGTTCGTACGGACTGAGCGAGCCGTCTGGGTTCGTCTTGTACGACACCTGCCCGCCGTGCGCCTCCACCTGGTCGGCCAGGTCTTGCACCTCCAGATCGGTCAGGATGCCCTTTGCTGGCACAACCCCCACGCCGTCGTGCGAAGCCTCGAAGTTGAAGAAGGTCGTGGCGTCAGACGGCGTGTCGAGCAGCGCGGCCCAGCCCCCGAGCCGTTCGGCGTTGCCGGTCGCCAGTGCGTGCAGCACCAGCGGTGCTAGCGGAAACTGGTAGACCATCTGGGCCTCGTCGTGGCCGTTGCCGAAGTAGGCCACGTTGTCCTCGTGCGGCACGTTCGTCTCAGTCACGATGGCGACATCAGGGGCCACGTCGTCCAACACGTCGCGGAACAGCTTCACGAGTTGGTGCGTCTGCGGCAGGTGAATGCAGGAGGTGCCGTTTTCTTTCCAGAGGTAGCCGACGGCGTCCATCCGCAACAGCGTTGCGCCGCGCCGCACGTACCCGAGGATCACCTGCACCATGCGGATCAGTACGGCCGGATTGGCGTAGTTCAGATCGACCTGATCGGCGCTGAAGGTCGTCCAGACCGAGACCGGCCCGTTCGCCGTTTCGACGCGCGTCAACAGGGGCGTCGTGCGCGGCCGGGTGACGCTGCGGAGATCGGCGTTTGGGTCCGTGACGATGAAATATTCGTCGTACGGCGCTTCACCGCGCAGAAACGCCTGGAACCACGGCCCCTCGGCCGAGCAGTGGTTGACCACGAGATCGAACATCAGCGGGAAGCGCCGCCCGAGCGCCTCAATATCGTCCCAGGTGCCGAGCGCAGGATTCACCTGCTCGTAGTCGATGACCGAGAATCCGTAGTCTGACGAGTACGGCGAGAACGGCAGCACATGGATCGTCGAGAGCACGCCGTCAAGGTGGCGTTCAGCGAAGGCGCAGAGGGCAGCCAGCGGCGTGGCCGGGCCGTCTGTCTGCTCGGCGTCCGGCAGGAACGTGTCGCCGTAGGTGATGAGGATGGCGTCGGCTTCGGTGAACTGGCCTTCATCCGGCTTCCGGGCACGTGGCCGATCCTCACCACCCTTGAACGCGTTCAACACCGCCAGGAGGTCAGCGTGGGCCTGGTCACCACGCGCGTCGCCGTACAGATAGCGCAGGCGGCGGCGCATGTTCTCGCGCGGCGCGGCCTGCCGATGGTCGCTCACAAGACACCTCCCGTGACTGCGCCAACGGCGGCGCACGTCTTCACGGAACGGTAAACGGCGCTGCCCCCGGCGTCAACCGTCAGCACGCGCACATCAGGGTACTTCCTGAAAACTGCGCGAGCAGGCAGAATGGTAGCGCGCCTCCCGGTTGAGGGGGCCAGACTCAGGGAGTCTAGGCATGCCACAGTCGCCGCGCCCAAAGCCACAGATCTACACGTTCCGGGTTCGAATTCTGGGGGGCTACTATGCGCCGCCGGATAGTACCGCCATCTGGCGTGACATCGAGATACCTGCCAACCAGACGCTTGCCGACCTGGGCCATGCCATTCCGTTGGCCTTCGACTTTGGCGACGCGCACCTCTGGGCCTTCTTTCTGAATGGGAAGGCCTGGGACAGCGCGTCCGAATACTCACTCCGGATGGATCCAGGCCCGCCTGATGAGTCAGCGGCCAGTGACGCCGCTGGTACGCTCATTCGTGACGTACCGTTTCCGGGCAAAACCGGCAAGGCGGAGTTCCTGTTCCTCTTCGACTTCGGTGACGAGTGGCATTTTGGCGTGAAGCTCCGCAACGTCCGAGAAAACACGGAAACTCGTGAACGCTTCCCGCGCATCGTGGCAGAGCATGGCGCAGCGCCGCCGCAGTACCCATCGGAAGAGGATTGGGATGACGACGACGACGACGAGGAGGTTGCGGGCGAGAACAAGGTGTAGCATCGCCGCCGCCACACGCAGCCCGTACCCTCGCCAGCCGCGTGCCCCGTGGCGAAGCGCATGAATCAGCCCCCGGTATCTGCATGACACCGGGGGCTGTTGATGCACGCGCGTGCGCCAGTGCTACTCGACCAGGAGCGTCGCCACCATGCCCTGCTCGTAGTGCTTCGTGAGGTTGCAAAGCAGGATGTAGCGGCCTGGAGCCAGCGACAACGTGCCCGATGCGAGGCCGGCCGACGGGATGTCTTCCCAGCCGCCGATGTACTCCCCGACAGCCGCCTCGTCAACTTCGCCCTTGACGGCGGACGGCGGCAGCTTTGTGATGTCCTGGTCGCTCTTGATGACGATCACTTCGTGGGTGTCCTCGCCGGTGTTCACGAGGTCAAACGTCACATCGCCGGCCGGCACAGCCGGTCGCTCGGCTTGAATCGCGAACTCGCTCAGCGTCAACACCAGCCGGGTGGACGCCTGCGCCGACGCAGTTTGTGTGGTGACGGTGTAGCCTGCGCCAACGGCCAGCAGCGCGCTCAGAGCCAGAAGACCAAGTCGGAATCGGTGCATTGTGCCCTCTCGTACCGGGTGCGTGGCCATGGCCGGACGTCGCTCGACACCGCCAGCGGCCCAAACAAACGGCCGTGCGCCCCCGCAGTCCACGCACAGCCTATCAGTAGTTACGTATGGCAGGGGGTGCCGGTTCTGCGCCTCCTGTCAATTCGGTGGGACGTTCCGTCGAGTCGCCGTGCTGCCTGGGTAGTCGCGCCCTGTGGCGCGCGGCTGCCTGTAGTACCATTGCCCCAGATGACGAGTCGAGCGGACGGCTCCGAGTGCGCCGCCACTCGACCTGCTGGCCTGCGCCCGTGCCCGGGCACACCGGCCTCGGCACACCCAGGCAACGGGCTGTTTCCGATCTCAGAAGGGGACACACGCAATGGAGAAAGCCGACGCGTTTGGCGCGCGCGCATCGCTGAAACTCGGCAACGGCTCGGTCACGATGTACCGTCTTTCGGCCCTTTCCGGCCTGGGCAACATCGACCGCATGCCGCATGTGGTCAAGATTCTGCTAGAAAACGTCCTCCGCAACGCCGGTCAGGAAGCGTTCGAGGCTTCGCACGTTGAGACGCTGGCACGCTGGAAGCCGGGCGGCGACAAGTCGGCCGAGTTGCCGTTTTTGCCCGCGCGCGTGCTACTCCAGGACTACACTGGCGTCCCCGCCGTGGTGGACATCGCCGCGATGCGCTCGGCTATGGCGCGCCTGGGCGGCGACCCGAACAAAGTAAACCCCCTGATGCCCGCCGATCTCGTCATCGATCACTCAGTGCAGGTTGACCTGTTCGGCACCAATCTTGCGTACAACGCCAACGTCGCGAAGGAGTACGAGCGCAACCTCGAACGCTACCAGTTGCTCCGGTGGGCACAGCAGGCGTTCAGCGGCATGAGCGTGGTGCCGCCGGGGACGGGTATCTGCCATCAGGTCAACCTTGAGTACCTGTCGAAGGTCGTGCAGACGCGCACGGTGGACGGCGACACGGTGGCATTCCCCGACACTCTCGTCGGCACGGACTCGCACACTACGATGGTCAACGGCCTGGGTGTGCTCGGTTGGGGCGTGGGTGGCATTGAGGCTGAGGCGGCCATGTTGGGCCAGCCGGTCAGCATGCTCATCCCGCGCGTCGTCGG
>JBBQBU010000149.1:0-11472 GCA_038318015.1 Chloroflexota bacterium
CCCTGCTCGCGGGTCAGCTTGTGACCGGTGTGGCCGCCTGAGTAGTAGATCGGCTGATCCTGTGCCAGCAACTCAATCGCCCGATTGATCCGTGTCGCCATCTCGCGTACTCCCTCGTTGTCCCACGCTGGAAACGTGCGCATACTGTTTGTAGCCCGGTCGGGCGTGCGGCGTCGCCCCCGGGTCACTCAGGCGCGATGGATCGCGCCCCCACAATCGTCGCCACTCGCCACTCGCACGCTATCATCGCCCGGCTCGCGGCATGTGCCGGGAGGTCGGGGGCGGTCGGGAGCCGCGTCCGGCAGGGGCAGGGAAATCTTGGGCAAACTCGGCTGGCTCGGCGTGCTGGTGTTGTGCGCCTCGCTCGGGCTGCACAACGGCTCGCGCATCGCGCCAACCCCGCTGATCGAGGAGTTCCGCGCCCGGTACAGCGTGGATTACGCGGGTGTCGGAGCCGCCATCGGTGCGTACACGCTGTCGTACGCATTCGCCCAGTTGGCGGCGGGGGTGCTGGCTGATCGGCTCGGGGCGCGCCTGCTCATCAAGGCCGGCCTGTTGACGATGGCTGTCGGCTCGGGCATCTTCGCGTTCTCCAGCAGCTACCCGCTGGGGCTGGCCGGCCGCGCCATCATGGGCATCGCCGGCGGCATGATCTACGTGCCGGCCCTCTCGTACATGTTCAGCGCCTACGATCGGGCTGAACGGGGCAAGGCGATGGGTATGGCGCAGGGCGGCATCGGCGCGGGCATCGTCCTCTCGATCCTGCTGATGCCGCCCCTGTTCCTGCTCTTCGGCCTGAGCGGTGCCTACGCCGTCTATCCCGTGCTGGCGGTGCTCCTCTGGTTCGGCCTGACGTACGGGGTACCCAAGATCCAGCCGGAGGCTCGGCGCACCGGCGGCAGCATCTGGACGCTCGCGCGGGACCGCGACTTCTGGCTGGTATTCATGGGGTTCGCATTCGTAGGTATGCTGGCGCAGGTGGCGGTAATCTCGTGGATGCCGACGTATCTGCGGCAGACGTTCGGGTATAGCGTGGCCGAGGCCGGCATCGCCGGGGCCATCGTCGCCGCCGGCCTGATGGTCTTCTCGCCGGTCTTCGGCCTGCTGGCCGACCGCATGCAGTCGCGCCTGCGGGTGATGCTGGTGGGCAGCGTGCTGGGGCTGGCCGGCTTCCTGATCCTGCTCGTGGCACATCATCCGTGGCTCGCCATCTTCGCGGGATTGCTGGTCAGTGCCGGCATGGCGGCCACGATCCCGATGCAGATCGTCTACGCCGGCGAGCGGTTCGCGGCGATTGGGGCCGGCACGGCGGTCGCCCTCATCAACACCGGCGGCCAATTGAGTCAGTCCCTGGACGGTCCGTTCTATGGCACCATTCTGGACTTGGGCTTCGGCTTTCAGACCGTCTGGCTGATCGCGGCGGTGTTAGGGGTCGTGCGGATCATCGCAGTGCTGCTGCTCAAGGAAGACCCGCCGGCCTGACCGCACGGTCCGATAACACTACAGAAGTGGAACGAGTCGCCGGCAATTCACCGGCTGGCTTCCCGGTTCTGGTACGCTCCGCCCTGGTATCATCCGGGGCGGGCGACGCCACGTCGAGGGGCTGGGGCTGGCACGATGGGCGCACGACTGACCGCCGCGCTGTTCGCAGGACGCATGGCTACCGGCCTGAGCCGACGGCTCGGCCGGGGCGGCGGCACGGTCATCGCCGGGCACGTCGTCCCGCGCATCGACCCGACCGCCCTCCGCACCGTCACGCGGCGACTGCGGCACGGCTCGCTGCTCGTCTCGGGCACGAACGGCAAGACCACCACCACCCGCCTGATCTCGCACATCCTCGAACAGGGCGCGATCCATGCCATGCACAACCGGGCCGGGGCCAACCTCGTCACCGGGCTGGTGTCGGCCGTCGTGGCACAGACGACGCTCGGGGGTTGGCCGCAGGCGGATGTCGGGCTGTTTGAGGTAGACGAGGCCACGGTGCCGGCCGCCCTCCGCGAGATTCGGCCCCGCGCCGTTCTGCTCACGAACATCTTCCGCGACCAGTTGGACCGCTACGGCGAAGTGCATTTCGTGGCCGACCTCTGGGAGAAGGCAATTCGCCACCTGCCGGCCGACACCACGCTGGTGCTGAACGCCGACGACCCGCTGGTGGCGACGCTCGGGCGCGGACACTTGGACGGCGCGATCTATTTCGGCGTGGGCGACGCCAGCGTCGGCAGCAACGACCCGCCCCACGCCTCGGACGCGCGCATCTGCCCGGCCTGCGGCACCGCATTCGCCTACGCTGTCCACTTCTACGGGCACCTCGGGCAGTACGCCTGCCCCGGCTGTGGACTGGCCCGGCCGGCCGCCACCGTCGAGGCTACCAGCGTCACCCTGCACGGCGACCGTGGCTCCGACGTGACGTTCCAGACGCCGCTCGGCACGATCACAACGACCCTCAGCCTGCCGGGCCTCTACAACGTTTACAACGCGCTGGCTGCCACCGCCGTCTGCCTGACGATGGGGCTGCCGCTTGCGACGATCCAGGCGGGCCTGGAGAGCTTCACGGCAGCCTTCGGCCGGCTGGAGCGCATCCAGGTGGGCAACCGCGAGCTGTTCCTGGCGCTGGTCAAGAACCCGGTGGGCTTCGGCGAGGTGCTCCGGACGATCCTGTCGGACGAACACGAGCGGTCGATCATCATCGCCATCAACGACAACTTTGCGGATGGCACGGACATCTCGTGGCTCTGGGACGTAGACTTCGAAAAGCTGGAAGGGCACGTCAAGACGGTGGTCTGCGTCGGCACGCGCGCCGAGGACATGGCCGTCAGGCTCAAGTACGCGAACATCCCCGCCGACCGCATCATCGTGGAGTCTAACCCGCGCCGAGCCGTGGCCCTGGCGCTGGAGCGGTCCGTGCCCGGTGAAACGATCTATGTGCTGCCGACCTACACGGCTATGCTGGAGGTGCGGGAGGTCCTGCGCCAGGACGGGCACGTCACGGGCTTCTGGCAGGATTGACGCACAGCCCTCACCCCCTAGCCCCATCTTCCACAAGCGGGAGAAGGGGAACTAGCAGGATGCACGCTCATGACATCGTTTCGCCTCACGCTCGCCCACCTCTATCCCGACCTGATGAATGTCTACGGCGACCGGGGCAACATCATCACGTTGCGCCAGCGTTGTGCGTGGCGCGGCATTCACCTCGATGTGCAACCGGTGAGTCTCGGAGACCGTCTCACTCCTGGGAGTACCGACCTGATGCTCTTTGGCGGCGGGCAGGATCGTGAGCAAGCGGTGATCTCACCAGACTTCGTATCCGAGAAGGCCGGCGCGGTTGCCGAGGCCGTCGAAGATGGCGCGGTGTTGCTCTCCGTCTGCGGCGGCTATCAACTGCTCGGGCACACCTACACCACCGTCGACGGCCAGGCGCTACCCGGCGCCGGCGTCTTCGACGTGCGGTCAGTGCCGGGCACGCGCCGCCACATCGGCAACATCGTCGTGGAAGTGGCCGACGACGACGGTACGCCCCGCACGCTGGTCGGCTTCGAAAACCACAGCGGGCAGACCTACCTGGGGGCCGGCGCAAAGCCACTGGGGCGAGTGCTCCAGGGCGGCGGCAACAACGGCGAGGACGGCACCGAGGGCGCGGTCTACCGTAACGCCTACGGCTGCTACCTGCATGGCTCGCTGCTGCCGAAGAACCCGTGGTTCGCTGACCGGCTGATCTTGCGGGCGTTGCAGCGGCGCTACGGCGCAGATGTCGCCCTCGCCCCGCTCGACGACACGCTGGAGATCCGCGCCCACGACGCCGTGGTCAGCCGCGCCCGTAAACTGGGCAACGTCCGTAGCGGAGCCTGGTAAGGTTGCCCGTGTACCAGCACGCCCGGAAGTTGGCGGCAGCCTCGCTGATGGTGATGGCCGGCTTCATCGCCAGCCGACTGCTCGGCCTCGTCCGGAACGTGGTCATCGCGCAGCAGTTCGGGACCGGCCGCGAGTATGAGGCGTTCATCGCCGCGCTGACGATCCCGGATCTGGTGTTTCAGATTCTAGCTGGCGGCGCGGTCGGTTCGGCGTTCATCCCCGTCTTCAAAGGGTACTTTGCCCGCGACGACGACGAGGGTGCGTGGCGGCTGACCAGTCTCGTGATGTCGCTGGCGATGGTCGTCACCATTCCTGCATCAGTCATCCTGGCGCTGCTGGCGCGCCCGCTGGCGGAACTGCTGGTGCCCGCCTGGGACGGCCCGTCCAAAGACCTGACGGCCATGTTGATGCAGACCATGCTCATCACGCCGGCGGTCTTCGCCGTCAGTGGTTTCGCGACCAGTGTCCTCAACTCGTTCCAGCGTTTCCTGGCCGCCGCGCTCGCGCCGATTATGTACAACCTGACGATCATCGCCGGGGCGTGGCTGTTTCGCTCGCTCGGCATTGAGGGCGTCGCTATCGGGGTCGCCATCGGGTCAGGGCTGCATCTGCTGGTGCAGGTGCCGGGGCTGATCGCCGTCGGGATGCGCTTCCGCTTCGGCATCGACCTGAAGCACCCGGGCGTCCGCGAGGTGCTGCGGCTGATGGGGCCGCGCATGATCGGCCTCGGCGTTATGCAGGTCAACCAGTTAGTGAACGTCATCCTGGCGTCGTACCTGCTGGTGGGCAGCCTGGGCTACTTGAATGTGTCGTGGCTGATGCTGATGACGCCGTTGGTACTGGCGATGGCCGTCTCGACCGCCGTCTTCCCGACGATGGCCGAGGAGAGCGCCAGCAACCACGGCGACAACGTGCGCGATGTGTTCGTGCTGTCGCTGCGGACGATCCTGTTCCTGACGATCCCGATGGGCATCGGGCTCATCACCCTGGGCGAGCCGCTGATCCGCCTGCTGTTCGAGCACGGTGCGTTCACTGCCGAGAGCACCCGCCAGACGCACTTTGCCCTGATGTTCTACGCCATCGGGCTGGCCGGGCATGCGACGGTCGAGATCGTGGACCGCGTCTACTACGCCCTGCACGACACCTGGACTCCGGTCAAAGCGGCCTCGCTGGCCTTCACGCTGAACCTGGTCCTCGGCGTGCTGCTGATGCAGACGCCGCTGAACTTCGGCGGGCTGGCGCTGGCGAACTCGCTGGCTGCCCTCACCGAGGCCGCCTTCCTGCTGGCGCTGGTGCGTCGGCGCATCCCGAATCTCGCACTGACCCCGGTGATGAAGTCGCTGGCGCGCACGGTGGTTGCCAGTCTGCTGATGGGTGTCACCGTCGCCACGCTGCCCCGGCTGCTCCAGGACCGGCTGGCCCTACCGCCCACGCTGGAGCTATCCATTGTCGTCGGATTGGTGGGAATTGCCGGCGGTATGGTCTATTTCGCCTTCTCATTTCTTCTACAATCGGAAGAGTTACGGGTGCTGCTGAGGCTCGCACGCGCCCGCGATTAGGGGCGACGCGATGGACAGTCGGCATAACTCTTGCAGTGGCCTGCTTTCGAGCCCCGCCCGCGACCGATGGCGCGATGGATCGCGCTGTTGCATTGTCGCGGAGGACGGCGCTGCTAGAGAGGGAGCATGGCTACGACGCCCTTCCAGTCAGGGCGACAGTCGGTCAACGGGTCCGCGAGCGTGCGTCGCGGTGCCCGCGTGAACGAGTCGCTACCCGCCGGTCAGCCACCTCGGGGGATGAAGCGGCTTAAGGGTCGATACAAGCTCGGACCGGCGCTGGGACTGGGGAGCCTTGGGGCGACCTACCGGGCCGAAGACACCCTGCTACAACGCCCCGTAGCCGTGAAGATGCTGGCAGACCGCTACGCTGACGACAGCGCCTTCCGCGAGCGATTCATGGCGGCCACCGCCGCAGCCGGCCGCCTGATCCACCCGAACATCGTCACCGTACTGGACGCCGGCGTCGCTGACGGCCACCCGTTCGTCGTGATGGAACTGGTGGAAGGCATGAGCCTCCGCGCCCGGCTAGCGCAGCGCGGCCCGCTGACGATACCGGACTGCCAGCGCCTTGCCATGCAGTTGGCAGACGCCCTGGCCGTCGCCCACCGCCAGGGCGTCGTGCACGGCGACCTGCGGCCAGAGAACGTGCTGCTGGACGAGCACGGCAACGCCAAGCTGACCGACTTCGGCTTCGTGCGGGCGGCCGTGGCGACCGATGTCACCCTGCTGGGGACGGTGCAACGGGCCGCCTACAGCCCACCCGAACTGGCGATCCGTGACCGGGGCGACGAGCCGACGGATGTCTACGCGCTGGCAGTCGTCATCTATGAGATGCTGACCGGCGTCACCCCGCGCACCGCCGCCCTCGGGCAGGACCGCGAGGCGCAGATCGCGCCGGCCCCGGTGAGGCACCGACGGCCGGATGTGCCGGCGCACCTGGACCGAGCGCTGTGGAAGGCCCTGGAGCCTGAACCGCGCGAGCGCATCACTACCGCCGACGAGTTGCGGGCTGCGCTGCACGGTGCCGCGACGATGCAGACCATGGCACCGCCCCCGCCCCCCCAGCTGATTCAATCAGCATGGCGCTCTGAGCCGCGTCGGCGTCAGCGTTCCGGGCCGCAAACCGGCCTGCTCATGACGTTGTTGCCGCTGCTGGCGACCGCGCTGCTGATCGCTGCGGCGGTCGGCGGCATCATGTTCTTCATTCCAACCATGTTCGACGGCCTGCGCATGACGAACGTGCCCCCCGTCACCGGGCGGACGCTGCAAGAGGCCATGTCAAGCGCCGAGGCCAGCGGCCTGACCGTCAAGGCGGTCGAGAGCATCCCCACGGACGACCAGCCGAAGGGAACCGTCCTCAGGCAAGACCCAGACGCCGACCAGCGCGTGCGGCGCGGCACCGACATCAAGGTGACGACCAGCGCCGGCATCCGACCGCCGAATGTCGTCGGCAAGCCCGTGGACGAGGCCCGTGCAGTGCTGGTGCGCGCCGGCTGGACCGTCACGTCGGCGGAAGCACGTGCGGACCTGCCAGGCCCGGCCGGCACCGTCGTCGCAATGAAGCCTGGCCCGACCGACCTTGCCGAAGACCGCAGGCAGGGCATTGTGCTCTCCATCGGGACCGGCAACCTGGCGGCAGCGCGGCCGGTGCGCCTCGAAGGGAACAATCCCGGCCCGGCTGAGATGACCGATGGCAAAGTGGAGACGGCCGGCTACCTCGGCAAGAATGCACCAACATGGCTTGAGCTGGACCTGAGCCAGCCGGGGCCGCTGGCGGCCGTCGAACTGGTGACGGCGCAGGACCAGGCAGCCGTCACCATTCACGAGGTCTGGGTCTGGACGACGGACGGCAACTTCCGGGGGATGCACACGTTCGTCGGGCCGACCTCGGACGGGCAGACACTGACGATCAAGTTTGCTGAACCGGTCGCCAACGTCAAGGCAGTCCGCATTGCGACGACGCAGGCCACCGGCCGCACTGGGTGGCGCGAAATCCGCCTGTTCGACCGCTGACGCCGGCACCGTGACTATCGTGAGGGCACGCACAGCGCGTGTCGGCAAACTGGTCGATGGTGGCCCACGCCGGTGGACGGGCCACCACAGGCCCTTCCTGGACGGACGGGTCGGATGTATCGCTGGTGGCAGCCACGCGGTGTGTACGCCATTTTTCCAGAACCACACACATTCCACCGTGCATGCACCCGACCACGGTTGACAGCATCGGCTGCGCGGGGCTAACGTCCATGCGGCGGACAATGGGGGCGCTCACGATGCAACCAACCAGCAATGAGGCAACGACGGGCAGCGTTGCCGCCGCTGGCGACGCAGAGCCGCCGGGGCACGCCGGCCCGGTAGTTGCGCCGCCGTCCGCGCGGGCCGGCGCCTCGGCCGGGGTGGAGTCCGTCGCATCAGTTGACGAGCTGTTCTCGATCCTCTCCCACGAGCTGCGCGCGCCGCTCACGACGATCAAAGGGTCGTCGCGGACGCTGCTGCGGCACGGAGACAAGATCGACCCGACCACGTCGCGCCAGTTGTTGCAGGACATCGACCAGGAGGCCGACCGCCTGCAGCGGCTCATCAACAACCTGCTAGAGTTGGCGCGCGTTGGCACCGGCAAGGGGGCGCTCCGCACCGAGCCAACGGCCCTGGATGCGCTGGTCCGGCGCGTCGTCGCGGTGGCGTCCCCACGCGCCGGCGAGCGGCGGCTACGGGTCCGCGCAGAGGCGAACCTGCCGCAGCCGTCCATCGACGCGTTGCGGATTGAGCAGGTGGTTCGCAACCTCGTGGACAATGCAGTCAAGTTTTCGCCACCCACGGGCACCATAGACGTGAGCGTCGTCTTGCGGGACGAGGTCCTCGTCGTCACAGTGAAAGACGAAGGACCGGGCGTGCCGGCCGAGTATCAGGCCAGGGTTTTCGAACGGTTCTTCCGAGTCGAGCGAGAGGGGAGCACGGTGGCCGGGGCTGGCCTGGGCCTTGCCATCTGTAAGCGCTTCGTGGAACTCCACGGCGGCCAGATCGCTCTTGATTCTCGGGCCGGTCAGGGGGCAACATTCCGTTTCACGCTGCCCATCAGCGCGACGAATGTCCAGGGTGAGTCTGACGCATGAGACTATGCTAAATCGACGGATCAGTGTCCTGGTGGTTGACGACGAGCCGCGCGTGCTGCGCTTCGTGCGTGCCGAGCTTGAGTCTGACGGCTACCGCGTGCTCATCGCGAGCAACGGGCGGCAGGCTATCGAACTGCACGAGAGCGAGCGGCCGGCCCTGGTCATCCTCGACCTCATCATGCCGGACCTTGATGGCTTCGAGGTGCTGCGGCGCATCCGCGTCAACGCGCGGACGCCGGTCATTGTGCTGACGGCGCGGGCCAGCGATGTTGATAAGATTCGCGGCCTGGACCTGGGCGCGGACGACTACCTGACCAAGCCGTTTAACCCGGAGGAGTTGTCGGCGCGGATGCGGGCGGTGCTTCGGCGCACGCAGGGGCCGGCGGCCGTCGACGATCGTCAGTTGCTGGCGTTCGGCGATGTCGAGGTGGACCTGGAGCGGCGGCGAGTCACCGTGGCGAACGAAGAGGCCGCGCTGTCGCCCACCGAATGGCAATTGCTGATGAACCTGATCCAGAATGCTGGGCGCGTCATTTTGCACGAGGATCTGCTTGGCATGACGTGGGGGCCGGAGTACCGGAATGATCTTCAGTATCTCCGCGTCTGGGTCAGCCGACTGCGGCGAAAGCTGGGCGAGAGTTCGCACCACCCAGGGCTGATTAAGACGGTGCCCGGCGTTGGCTATATGATTCGAGAACCCGACCACCTGGACAGTTCGGTGGGGGTTGAAGGCTCCCCTTGATGGCCGGGGCCATGCGGGGAGCCATAGGGGTGACTAAGCAGTCATGACGCGGCACGTTTTTTGCGCCGTGATGCCGGCCTGTGGCATCCTTCGCGCTTGTTGCCCACCCGCATGAAAGTGCTTGTCATCGTCCCGACCTATAACGAGCGGGAGAATTTGCCCCGCCTCGTGCCCGCCATTCTCGAACAGGGCGAGAGTTTCCATGTGCTTGTCGTGGACGACAACTCACCCGACGGGACAGGCCAGATTGCCGACGAGTTGGCTGCCAACGAGCCTCGCATCGACGTCCTACACCGCGACGGCAAGCGCGGACTGGGCACGGCATACGTCGCCGGGTTCAAGTGGGCGCTTGACCAGGGCTTTGACTACGTGTTCGAGATGGACGCCGATTTCTCGCACGACCCGAAGGATCTGCCGCGCCTGCTCGACGGCGCGATGCGCGGCGACTGTGCCGTGGGGTCGCGCTGGGTTGAGGGCGGCGGCACGGAGAACTGGTCGCTGATTCGGACGCTGATCAGCCGGGGCGGCTCGCTGTACGCGAAGACGATCCTCGGGGTGCCGGTCAACGACCTGACGAGCGGCTTCAAGTGCTTCTCGGCGTACGTCCTGCGGCAACTGGACCTGGACTCGATCCACTCGAATGGCTACGGCTTCCAGGTCGAAGTGAACTACCGTTGCCACCGCCTCGGCTTCCGCATCACCGAAGTACCGATCCGCTTCATTGACCGCCGCGTCGGCAAGTCGAAGATGTCGGCCTGGATTGTGGTCGAAGCGGCCAAGGTCGTCTGGAAGCTGCGGCTCTCCTCGGAGCCGGTCAGCAGCGCCACGCCCGCCAGTTACTCAAAGCTGCCGCCCAGCTAGCAGCCTGTCACACAGAATATGAGGGCCTAACACTGTCATCCCGAATGATGTCGTTGCGCGCAGCGTGACGATATTTGTGCAGCGAGCTTGCGAGCGCAATCGAGGGATCTCTAGGTCAGGATATCCGTTGCCGAGATCCCTCCGCTCCGCTCGCAAACTCGCGTCGGTCGGGATGACATGACTTGCTGCGACTCATCAATACTCATGTGACAGGCTACTAGTCGCAGCCCCCGGCGGCACCCCTCTCCCACAGGCGGGGATGGAGGAGTCCCACGGTGATAGCTGCAAGTTCAGTGTCCGTGGTGCCCGAAGCGCTACCAGTATCCCACAGTGACGGGGCTGACCTCACGGTCAACATGGTCGTCGCGTCAGCTGCCCAGCCCCGCCGCGAAATACGCGACGATGCCGCCAACGTACCCCCGCGCGATAGCCTGCCGTCCGTCGTCGCGCAGCAACAGGTCGGCCTCGCGCGGGTTGGAGAGGAACAGGCCTTCCACCAGTGCGCTCGGCATCGGGCCACGCAGGCTGAAGAAGTGCCCATACGGCTTACCCGCCAACAGGTCTTCCTTTGCGCCCCGGTCGGCCGTATCGTAGCCGTAGGCGCGCAATTCGGCCACCACTGACCGCTGGAGCGCCTCGGCAAGGCGGCGGCTGTCCGGACCGGCGTTTTCGCTGTTGTAGTACGTCTCGGTGCCGCGCAGTGACGCTGGCCCGCCGTTGAAGTGAATCGAGACGTAGATGCGCGCTTCGCCCACGGCCGCGATACGGGCGGCCTGCTCCAGTCGCGTGCGCTCGTCCGGGTCGCCGACGGTCATCGACGTGAGTGGCTCATGGTCAGTGCGGCTCAGCGCAACCGACAGGCCGGCCTGCTCCAAGAGTGGCCTGATGCGGAACGCGATATCGAGCGTGTGCTGATACTCGCCAACGCCCGCGCCGCTCGCCCCGACATCGGCGCGGCTGTGGCCGGGGTCCAGCCCGACATCAATCAGCGGCGGGAACGTAGGCTGAGGAGCGCTCTCCTGAGCGCGCACGCCCGAGCGTTCGGCCAGGAGCAAGCCAGTCCCGATACCGAGGCCGGCTCCCAGCAGCCGGCGGCGCGGCCAGCTACGACCCGATGAGGCCAAGCCGGTGACCGACCGCCCGAAAGTTCAACGAGTAGCCCCAGCCGTACAAGTGTGGCACCAGCAGGTCGTCAGTGGAGCGGTTCCAGAGGGTGTGCTTGATTCGGCCGGGAGTCGGCGGGCGAAAGTCGTACGGTATCCCGAGCGCCTTACCCATGAGCGGCTGCCCAAACAGCTTGAGCAGCAACGGCGGCATCACCAGTGACGAGGCGACGGCTACAAGCTTCCAG
>JBBQBU010000150.1:0-11437 GCA_038318015.1 Chloroflexota bacterium
GCTGTCCCCATACGCATCAAGCTAAGGAATTTCCTTCGAGTCAGGTTCCGTCTGCCACTCGGAGGGGATTCGTCAAACGAGCGACGGAGGTCCGGATTCCGAAGACGTGTCTCGATCAAACTGCTACCAGGAAGGGTGAACACTTCGTCCTCCTCCGAGAGCAGGCTTAGCTTGATGCCTATGGGGCACGGGCGAACACCCCGTGCCCCCTCCAGCGGCTGGTCTCGGTCTAGCCCGGGCGTTCCCAGAGCCAGTCGCGCAGCGCCTCGATCAGCCGGTTCGTGGTCTCTGGCTCCGTCTCTGAGCGGTCTTGAAGCTCGTTCGGGTCGTCGCCCAGGTAGTACAGGCGCGCGGCCTGCTCGCGGCTGGACCAGATCAACTTCCAGTAGCGGTCAGCGACGGCCACCTCGGAGCGGTCGGCAAGCTCGGTGAAGGCGAGCCGCTCGTCGCCGGTGCTCTGCCCGAGCATCAGCGGCAGCAGACTCTGCCCCTCGAACTCGTCCGGTATCGGCGCGCCGATCACGTCGAGGATGGTCGGGGCGAGGTCAACGCTCATCGACGGGGCGGCGACGGTCCGGGCGCGCGGCAGCCGGTTCGGGAAGCGGAAGATCATCGGGACGCGCGTTGAGGCGTTGTAGAGCGTCGAGCCGGAGAACCACGTGTCGTGCTCGGCGAAGCTCTCGCCGTGGTCGCCCGTCAGGATGACCAGCGTGTTGTCGTCGATGCCAAGTTGGGCCAGCCGGTCCAGCAGCCGCCCGATCTGCTGGTCAGTGAAGGCGACTTCGCCGTCGTACAGCCCGACCAGATGGTTAATCTGCGCCGCCGACAACTGCTCGCCCTCTTCGATCTCGCGGATGGACGTCGCGCTGCCATTCGGGCAGGTGTCCGCACAGCCGGCATCTTCAAGCTCGTCGAACGGGTGCGGCGGGGTGAACGGCGGGGCCGGATCGAGGTAGTGCACCCAGAGGAAGAACGGCGACGCCTGGTACTGCTCCACCCAGGCGATTGCCGCCTCGGTCGTCACGTCGGCGCGCCCGTCGATGGCCTCGTCCACGCCCTGCGGCAACGAGAAGGCGTCGCCCATCGCGCCGGGCAGCGTGAGGTACGCCTTCAGCCGCTCGTAGGTCGCGGCCAGCACCTGGGCGCGGTTGTCCTCCAGGTATTCGGGACGATTGATGGTCAGGTCCAGGTAGTCGTGGAAGCCGCGATCCAACCCCGAGTAAGCCGGCTCGAAGCTGACCCAACTGTAGATGGCTCCCGTGCGGTAGCCGGCCTCGGCCAGTGACTGCGCCACCGTGGGCGCATCAGCATCGAGCCGGTCCACCATGTCGTGGCGCACGCCGTTGGTGGCCGGGAACGTGCCGCTGAGGATGGCCGCGTGCGCCGCATTGCGGTCTGGCTGCTGGGTTAGGGCCATGTCGAAGCGGACGCCCCGGCGGGCCAGCGCATCAATCGCCGGGGTGCGGGCCTTCTCGTAGCCGTACGCGCCCAGGTGGTCGGCGCGCAGGCTGCTGACCGTGATGAGCAGGACGTTCGGGCGGGGAGCGTCCGTTGGCTGGCCCGGCGAGCTGGCCTGCCCAGGTGCGCCGGCGACGACCGGCACTGGCGAGGCTTCGGGGGCGGGCGGGCGGGCCTCTGGCGAGCGAGGCGTCAGGCCGCGCCGCGCCGTCAGCGACGTTGGTGCCTCGGCCAGCCGGTGCGCCACCTGATCCCGCCCGACCAGCACCGTTGCAGCCGTCAGGATTATCACCAGCGCCAGTGACGGGGCGGTGCGGAGCAGGACGGTGCCACGCGGCCAGCGCTGCCGAATCGAGATCAGCCCGAACGCGACGCCGAGCGCTAGGACCGCGCAGGCCATCACCACGAACGCGACCGGGTACAGCGACTCCGGCGCGTCAAACGGGGTGTCCTTGTTGAACAACTGGTTCCAGCGGAAGCCGACCATCAACCCCACCAGCACCAGCCCGGCCGAGGTCATCCCGAGGGTGGCGTGGACCGTGCGCAACTCGCGGCCGGTCATCCACATGATGAGCGCCGCCAACACCGTGACGATGCCGCCAATGGCCGCAAACGCCACCGCATCGATCAAGACGGCGTAGCCGAACAGGTCCATGAAGCTCTGCGCTTTGCGGAGCGCCGCCGAGGAGATCAGCGTCTCGACGATGCCAGCCGTTGCCCCCATCAGCGCCGCCACCAGGATGCCGTGCGCCAGCACCGGCGCGAGCGGGGGGCGCTGACGCGGCCGGGCGATGGTGCCGGCCTCGGCGGAATGTTCCTCCGGTACGGCGGCCGGCGGCTGCTCGACCACGAACGGCAACGTGATCGTGAAGGTGGTGCCCTTGCCGACGATGCTCCGCGCGGCGATGCTGCCGCCATGCGCCCGCACCAGTTCCCGCGCAATGGTCAGCCCTAGCCCGGTGCCGCCCCTGTGGCGCGAGCGGGCCTTGTCCACCCGGTAGAACCGCTCAAAGATGTGTTCCAGGTCGGCGGACGCAATGCCGGTGCCGGTGTCCGCGACGGTCAGCACGGCGGCCCCGTCGCGCTGCTGCACCCCAACGATGATCTCGCCGCCGCTAGGCGTGTAGGCCAGCGCGTTGCGGATCAGGTTGCCAAGCACTTGCCGAATGCGCCCGGCGTCGATGTCGAGTGGCGGCAGATTCCTGAACGGATTCAGGCGCAGGGCGACGTTCTGGCTGGCCGCCTGCGGCAGGAACGCGCGCACCTCCCACTCGGCCAACTCCACGAGATCGACCTCTTCGCGGTCAAGCTGAAGCTGATGCGCCTCAGCGAGCGACAGCTCTTGCAGGTCGTCCACCAGGCGAGTCAGTTGCAGCATCTCGTGGTGGATCGTCGTGATGGTCTGCTCGTCAGGCTCCACGACGCCGTCCTGGATCGCCTCCAGGTAGCCGCGAATGCTGGTCAGCGGTGTGCGTAGCTCGTGGGCCACGTCCGACACCATGTTCTGCCGGAGTTGTTCGACGCGCACCAGCGAGGATGCCAGCGAGTTGAACGCCTCGGCCAGCGCCCCAACCTCGCCGCCCACGGACGTGTCGATGTGCTGCACGGCGTCGCCGCGCTCCAGCCGGCGCACGGCGCGGGTCAAGGCTTCCAGGGGCGCGGCCAGCAGCCGGGCCATGCCAACGCTCAAGACGATGGCGGCCAGCAGCCCCACCAGCAGCGCCCACACGAGGTAGCCGGCGAAGGTGCTCAAGAAGAGCGACGCGCGCGGATCGAGCGTTGGCTGATCGACGCGCGCGGGTGCTATGTAGAGCGTGCCGACGGCGAACTCTTGCGAACGCAGCGACACCCGCCGTCCACGCCAATCGTCGTTGGCCGACTGGCCGACCAGTTGCCCGTGCGAGTCCGCGACGATCTTGCCCTGTGCATCAGCCAGCACGAGCCGCTCGCCCATCAGGTCGGCAACCGATTGCACCAGCCCCGACACGCCGACCCACTCGCGTTGTCGGTCGTAGTAGCGGCTCAGGAGGCTTTCGGCGCGCTGGACGCGGGCCGACTGCTGATCTTCGACGTAATCCTGAAAGCTGCCGGTCAGCGCCCGACTGACTAGGAGGATGACCGCGCCCAGCGTGACAGCCAGCACCAGACAGGTGCCGATGAGGAGGCGAAACCAGAGCCGGCCGGGCATGGCGTCCTATCAGCCGGGCAGGCGGGCTGCCCGGTCAGGGGAGGGTGAACAGGCAGTCAGAGAGAAGGAGGGCGGGCAGTGCCGACCTCACTGTGCCAACGTCATCATTTCACGGCCCTGGTGCGGGCCGGGTCACGCATGGGTCGCGGAGGGCACGTCGAGCTTGTAGCCGAGGCCGTAGACGGTCTTGATGAAGCGCTGGCCGCCGGCCTCCAACTTGCGGCGCAACGACGTGATGTGGACATCCACGTTGCGCTCAAACCCCTCGAAGTCGTAGCCGAACGCGTGCTCGATCAGTTGTGGGCGGCTGAAGACCTGCCCCGGTGCTTCCGCGAGGGTGCGGATCAGGTTGAACTCGGTGGGCGTGAGGCGAATCGGCTTACCACTGACCTCGGCCTGGAAGCGGCGCGGGTAGAGCGTCAGGACGCCGACGCGCATCTCCTCCGGCCCGAGGTCGTTGGTGCCGGGGACGCGCCGCAACACGGCCCGCAACCGCGCCAGCAGTTCGCGTGGGCTGAACGGCTTGGTCACGTAGTCGTCGGCCCCGAGGTCGAGGCCGGTCAACTTGTCGGCCTCGGTAGTCTTGGCCGTCAGCATGATGATCGGCGTGGTTGTCTCGCGCCGAATCTCCCGGCAGATGTCGAGGCCGCTCATGCCGGGCAGCATCAAGTCGAGCACCACAACATCCGGGCGGATGCGCCGGAACTCGGCCAGGCCTTCCGTGCCGTCGAAGGCACTCCAGACCTGATACCCGTCGCGCTCCAGGTACATGCGGACGAGTTGGACGATATTTTCGTCGTCGTCAACGACGAGGACCCGTCGTCTGGGCACGATCCGGCCTCTCCTTTGCAAGATGAATCGTAACGGGAGAAGTTTAAGCGAATATGAAGAAAAAGGAAAGGGCAGACGGGAATGGTGAGCTACTGGCCCTCATGGCGAGAACGAGCACGGTGGCGCGCGGGTTTCGGCGGCGGCAAAGGCGGCGGGTTTGCCACACACACGTATGCCGAGCGGCACGGTTTGCCGCCGGCAAACCCCTACGAGGAGCCGGCCGGCTCGGTGGGGATGGCGGCGAGCGCGGCGGCGACCTGTTGCTTGACGTGGGCCGGGGTGCTGCCGTTGTCAATGACTACGGTCGCCTGCCGCGCCTTTTCCTCCTGCGGCGACTGTGCGTCGATGCGGAGTTCGGCCTGCTCCACCGTCAGGCCGCGATCTGCCACCAGCCGCCGAATCTGCTCGGTGCGCGGGCAGGTGACGACCCAGACGGCATCCATCTCGCAGGCCAGCCCCGATTCCAGCAACTTGATGGCGTCCACCACCACGACGGCGGCCGTCGCGGCCCGCATCCGGCGGCGAATCTCGGCGCGGACGCCGGGGTGTAGGATCGCTTCCAGGTCGTGCAGGGCAGCCGGGTCCGCGAACACGATGCCTCCCAGTTTCGGCCGGTCGATGCGCCCGTCCGCCGCCACCACGCCCGGCCCGAACCGCTCGGCAATGCGGACGTGCTCAGACGTGCCCGGCTCCATCAGGACGTGCACCAGTGTGTCGGCGTCGATGTACTCCGCGCCACGCTCCACCAGCAGCCGCCCGACGGTGCTCTTGCCGCAGGCGATGTTGCCGGTCAGGCCGATTCGGTAGGGCATGGTGGTGGCTATGGTATCATCGCGTGGCCCATGAAACTTCAGCCAATCGCCGAGAAGAACATCGTTCTCAAGTCGCCATCTGAGTTGCGCGTGATGCGCGAAGCCGGATTGGTCGTCGCGCGCACGGTCCGCGAGCTGGTTGCTGCGATGAAGCCCGGCATGACGACGAAAGACCTGGATCAGATCGCCGCGAAGAGTTTCAAGCGCCAGAACGCCAAGTCAACGGCGCTCGGCTACCACGGCTTCACCGGGCAGGTCTGCGTGTCGGTGAACAACCAGGTCGTGCACGGTATCCCCGGTGGTCTGCGCATCAAAGACGGCGATCTCGTCAAGTTCGATGTGGCGGCGCAGCACAAGGGGTACGTTGGCGATACCACGCTCTCGGCGACGGTCGGCGGCAAGCTGACGCTGGACCAGGAGCGCATCATGGCCGTCACCTACGGCGGGCTCATGGCCGGCGTGGCAGCGGCGCGCGTCGGCAACCGCCTGTCAGACATCGGCCACGCGATTCAGACGCATGTCGAGGGGCACGGCCTGAAAGTGGTGCAGGAGTTCGTGGGGCATGGCGTGGGCCGCACGATGCATGAGCCGCCGCAGGTGTCACACTGGGGTGCGCCGGGGCGCGGACCGCTCTTGCGGCCGGGCATGGTGCTGGCGATTGAGCCGCAGGTGAACCTGGGCGGGCGCGGCGTGCAAATCCTGTCGGACGGCTGGACGGCGGTCACGCTGGACGGCAGCCTGTCGGCGCACTACGAACACACGGTCGCGATCACGCCGGACGGCCCCTGGATCCTGACCGAGCCGGACGACGACCTCGTGACCGAGCAGGAACGGCACATTCGGCAGATCGCCGGCTGCTGACGCCGCGCCTCAGTGATACGCTGAGGCTGTCCAGGCCCTGACCGATCCCCCGCATAGGGTGCGACTGCGGGGGACGGCACCACGCTACTTGACTGAGGTGTACCCGAACGACCGGGCGGCGCTGCCGGACGTGAAGCACACTTCGGCTTCGACGTTCAGATAATTTGGCCGGTCAACATCGTAGTACTTCTTGTCGAATCCGCCCTTGACCTTGAACCCGTCCGGGCACTCCTTGCTGCTGATCGGATCGACCTTCGAGTTCGGGTCTCCCGTCGTGGGCGTACCCGACGTGCTGCGGGTGGAGCCGGAACCGGAACTACTGGACCCGGAGGTGCTGGTCGTCCTCGACGTGGCGGTGGACGTCGTTGACGGCTGCTGGCTGAACGAGGGCGCCGACCCCATCGGTGCCAGGGCCGTATAGATTGGCTCGGCCTCGGGGTAGGCGTTCAGGTCGTCGTCGGTGATGTCCACCGTGGCCACCCACCGTCGCTGTCCATTCAGGATCAAGTAGACCGACCCGTCCGAGCGGACCGTCACCTGCCCGTCGGACAGTCCCACTTGCTGCGCCGCGACCGGTGCGAGCACCAGCCCGAGCAGTAGGCTCACGGTGACGAGTGCGAACCGAACTATAGGGAGCGATGTGCAGCGCGAGATCATGGATCTTCACTCCTCGGGGGAGCCGGGCCAGGGTGGGGCCGTGACCGGCGTGGATCCGCCCGTCCCTGGTGTTTTTGGGCGCTCGGCCGAGACACCATACCAGAGGCGAGCAGCGTGTGACGCTGATAGAACGATCAAATCACGCGCCGGTCACTGGCTGCTCGCACGAATGGTGACATGCACGGTCTGTGTCACGACAATCCTGTCACATCACCATCATGCGGGGCTGCACCGAGGTCGGGATGGGCGCTGTCATGCCGCCGCCCCTCGTCGTCCGCTCGCCGCCTCTTGTGCCCACGACGCTGCCGGGCAGTCGCTGGCCCCCTCGACTTGGCCGCCTCCCCACGGCGCAGGCTCAGGATGACGGGGTGGGGCGACGGCTCCGGCGTTGCCGGGCGACGGCTTTGGTGGGGCACCGGCCGCGCGACTACGGGGCGGCGTGGCGGAAGCCGGCCGCCGTGGCAACGTCCTCGCTGGCGTAGCAGATGGCCGCGTGCGCCGTCTCGTAGCCGTCATCCGTGGGCAGGACGTAGCGCCGGCCGCCGCCAGCATCTGCCTGAAGCCCCTTGACCGGGTGCGCAACCGGGCAGGCACCGTCCGCGAATGGGGCGGCGGCGTCCTCGGCGCGTGGCGGCGGGCTTGCAACAACCCGCGCCCGAATCTGCGCCGCCTGCGCCGCGATGGTCTGCCAGCGGCCCACCACCCGCAGCCCGACGCTGGCGTCCGCCGCTTGCTCGTCGGCGGCGACGGCGCGCGCCGTCAGGTGGTAGGTGCCCAGGCCGCGCGGCCGGGCCGTCCAGGTGGCCCGGCAGACGGTCTGACCGTCGCACGGAATCTCACGGGGGGTGCTGAACTCCGGGTCGTCGGCACGGTCGGCCGAGACGACGATGCCGCGCAGCCCGGCCTCGGCATGGGCCTCTACCAGCACCGTCAACTGGCGGCCGTCGTCGTCGCGCTCGGTACCGACCACCAGCCGCACAATTGGGGCGTTGCCGCCCAGCCCCGGTGACTCGTCAAGGGGGTAGTCGGTGGCGACGGTCGGCGCGTCAGCCACAACGCAGGCCGCCCAGATGCCGCGCTTCGCCAGTTGGGCGCGCTTCGCAGCGGCCCGCAAGTCCTCGTTGTATGCGGAGTTTGGGCCGACTGTCAGCGGCAGGGCCATGCCCTCGGCCAACAGTTGCTCGTTCAGGCTCTCGGCCTGCCCGTCGAGCCAGAGATAGCCGAGCAGGCGGCCCGTCCGGTCGCGCTGCCGCGTGTCGAACTCCAGCGTGGCCGTCTGCCCGAGCGCCAGGGTGCGGGCGCGTGCCGCCGCCTCCTGCGCGTAGCACCCAGCCGCCCGGCCTTCCGGCAGTTGCTCCGGCGCGTCAAGGCCCAGCAGACGGAGCGTCTCGGAGCGCCCGTCGGGGAACTGCACGGTCAGGATGTCGGCGTCGGCCACATCCGTGACCAGAACCGCGACCTCCGGCTCAGCCTGCCGAACGGCTGTCAAGGCCGGTTGGCCGGCGACTGCCCAGGCGGGTGCGGCCGGCGCGAATGCGGACAGGATCAGGAGCAGCGAGAGCGCAAGCAGCAATGTTGGGCGAGGCATCAGGGAGGCACTCCGAGAGGCGGCATGACAGGCAGAGTCCGGCCCAAATGATAGCCGCGTGAGGGAGCGGGTAACGGCATGGCTGCACGGCAAAACGGGCAGTCCCTGGCCGGCCGCGCCCGCACCAGAATGCGACTGCACCGTCACGACATCCGTTTCTTGTCATGGCGGACCCTGATCGGTTTATCATGATGGCCTCATCAGACGATAGGCCTTCGCCAAGTGCGGCGCGTTGCTGCAGCTGTGTGGCACGAGGCGGCTGCGCTGCTGAGACCGGATGGTACACGCTGGGTTGGGCGATCGGCGCAAGCTGATTGCCGCCGCTGCACCTGTGGTCGCGCTGGCCTGGCGGGCTGGTTCCGGCTGCCCTCACGAAGGATCTGACATGGGGCTTCGAGCGAACTTCGTCCTGACACTTGCCGTGGTACTGGCGGCAGTACAAATGTTCGCCGGTGCCACCGTCGGGCCGCGCATCGACAAAGCGAACGCTGTCGCGGCTGGATGTTGTCAGCAATCTGTGGGTCGGCATGCCGAACGTGGTCATCGAGCCGCTGTCGAACTACCTTGAGGTGTTCCTGACCGACACCGGCGCGTTCGTGGTGTCCGTGCCGTAGCCCTGCCATCGTCATTGTCATCCTGACGTGCCGGCCGATAAGCGACCCAGTCTGCACGTACACTGCGTCGGCTCTGCAGCTCATGACGAATCGCTCAAGCCCGACGGCGAACAGCGCCGGCCATCCGTCGAAGTCTTGCCACTCCCATTGTCATCCTGACGAAGGAAGGATGACATGAACAGGAGCCGCCGTGAGGCGCAGCGTGCCGTCTCGCGCGGCCGTGGGATGACATGGTTTGTGGCCGCGCTCCTACGTCGTTCGCGCAACATGGTACGGCGACAAGGCCGACTCCGCATGCCGCAGTACTGTCACCGGCTGGCCGCATCCACAACCGGCTGGTCGGGCGCAGCGGGGCCGCCGTGTGGCGGTGAGGCAGCGTTCGGAGTGCCGGACGACGATGACGCAGCCGGAGGCGCGGCGCGCGGTGCGGCGACGGCTGCCAGGGCGAAGGCCACCACGTACGCGCCCGCATTCGCCATCAGCGCGTAGCTCAGGCTGACCTGCCCGATCAGCCCGGCCAGGACCGGCGAGAGCGCCCCGCCGAGTTGGCCGCAACTCGTGAGTACGGACAGCGTCACGCCAGAGCGCCCGGCTGGGACCATGTGCGCCCCGATGGTGAACGCCAGGCTCATGGTGCCGCCGGCCAGCAGCCCCAGGATGACCCGGTGGACGACGACTTCCTGCCAGGAGCCGGCCAGCGCCAGCAGTAGCGAGAACGCGGCACCCCCAGCCAGCCCGATCAGCAGCAGACGGCGCGTCGTCTCCGGGCGTGCCCAACGGCCGTACAGCATCGACGAGGTGGCAGCGGCGACGGCCCCGGCCGCCACGACGAAGCCGGTGATGGTGGCGAGTTGGGCCGGTGGCGTGCCCAGTTCCACCAGATACAGCGGCAGGATCGGTGGCAGCGAGCGGTCGGTGAAGCGCGCCAGAAAGACGATACCGAGCGCCACCGCGAAGCCCGGCAGCGTCAGCAGCGCCAGGACCGAGCCGCGCGGGGCAGCAAGCGCGCCGCGCTTGCTGCTACCGCCGAACCCCTGCTCTTTGACCAGGAAGAAGAGCAGCGTGGCCGGCACGATCAGGATGACCCCGGTCAGCATGAAGTTGACGCGCAGCCCGAAGTGGTCCGAGAGCACGCCACCGATGGCCGGGCCAATGGCGAGCGGCAAGAACTGGGCGGCCTGCACCAGTCCGATGGCCTGCGCCATCTTCTCGCGCGGGCTGACGGAGATCGCCAGCGCCATCGCCATCGGCGTGAAGCCGGCGAAGAGGCCCATCAGGATGCGCACGCCGAGCAACCAGTAGACATCCGGGACGAACGCCGTGACCGCCTGCATAATGGCGATCATGACGAGGGCGCGCAGCACCATCGGTTTGCGGCCGAAGCGGTCGGCCATCGCACCCCAGATTGGCCCCATGATCGAGCCGAACAGCGGCGTCGCGCCGACCACCAGACCGGACCAGAACGCCGCGTCTCCGACATCGGACATGCCGAGTTCGTCACGGATGTACAGGGGCATGAACGGCTGGGTCAGGTCGAAGGCGATGTGTGCCAGCGCGACCGTCGCGACGACAACGTACTGGTCGCGTTGCCACGGTTCGAGCGGGCCGAAGCGCAAGCGTCGCGCAAGCCAGGATGCCAAAGGAAACCTTCGCGGTGAACTCACGGCTCCGAAGCAGCCGGTGCCGTTGGCCGCATCTTAGCCTGAACCGTCTGGTCGCTGGTGGCGGGGCGCTGCCGGCTGCGCGGCGTGGCGGTCGATGCTGCTTGACACATCGCTACCGGGGTGCGGCAGCCGGCTGCTCGGCGTGGGCCTCTGGCGCGCGGGTGGGCCGCCCGACGATGCGCGGTAGGGCGAGGGCGGCCAGCGCCAATGCAACGGCGTAGACGCCGGCGTTCGCCAGGAACACGTAACTCAGGCTTGCCTGACTGATCAGCCCGGCCAGGATCGGGGAGACGGCCATGCCGAGCATCGCGCAGCTTGACAGTACCGACAACGTGAGGGCGGAGCGACCGGCCGGAGCCATCCGTGCACCGAGCGTGTACGACAGGCTCATCGCGCCGCCGGCCATCAGGCCCAGCACGAGGCGCAGGAACACGACTTCGACCCAGCCCTGCGCCACGACGAACAGCGCCGAGAAGACTGCACCGCCGCCGAGCGCGATCATCAGCAGCGTGCGGGTCGTCTCGGGGCGTGCCCAGCGCCCGTACAGCATCGAGGACGCGGCTGCCGCCACCGCGCCGATGGCGACCACGCCGCCGGTGATGGTGGCAAGCTGGGCAGCGGGCGTGTGTAGCTCCACCAGATAGAGCGGCAGCATCGGGGGCAGGGCGCGCTCGGCGAAGCGGGCCGCGAACAGGATGCCGACGGCTGCCGCGAAGCCCGGCAGCGCGAACAGTGACCAGATGGAGCCTTCTGAGGTGGCGGCC
>JBBQBU010000151.1:0-11405 GCA_038318015.1 Chloroflexota bacterium
CGCACCACCGCGCAGTCACGCGCCCTGGAAGATGCCTTCGTGCGGTACGGGGTGCCGTACAAGCTGGTCGGCGGCACGGCGTTCTATCAGCGCAAGGAGGTCAAGGATGTCCTGGCCTACTTGCGGCTGATCGGGAACACGGCCGACGGCCTGAGCTTTGAGCGGATCGTCAATGTGCCGGCGCGCGGCATCGGCCAGAAGACGGTGGGCGAGTTGCTCCAGTGGGCCGCGAAGAAGGCGCTGCCGGCCTACGACGTCGCGAAGCATGCCGCCGAGGGCACCGAGGAGATCGACCACGACGGGCGCATCATGCCGGTGGTGCCGATGGCGAGCCGGCCGCGCAGCCTGATCGCCAAGTTTGTGGCGGTCATCGAAGCGGCGCAGGAGAAGCTGAAAGAGGCCACCCTGACCGAGACCATCGAGTCGCTGCTGGAGCGCGTCGAGTTCCGCGACCACCTCGTCGATGGCACCGAAGAGGGCAACGACCGCTGGCAGAACATTCAGGAGCTGGTCACCAAGCTGCGTGACTACGACAACCTGACGGGCGAAGCGGCGCTGCGGGCGTTCCTGGAGGAGGCGGCGCTGGTGCAGGCGGCCGACAGCCTGGAGTCGAACGACGCGGGTGCCGTAACGCTCATCACCCTGCACGCGGCGAAGGGGCTGGAGTTCCCGAACGTCTTCATCGTCGGCCTGGAGGACGGCATCTCGCCGCACAGCCGCGCGATTGGGCAGGAGGGCACCCAGGAGCAACTCGAGGAGGAGCGCCGCCTGCTGTACGTCGGGGTGACGCGCGCCGAGCAGCGGCTGTTCCTGATCTACGTGGCCGAGCGCACGCTATACGGCGAGCGCCGCGATCAGGTCCGCTCGATGTTCATCGAAGACATACCGGGGCACCTGTTGGAGATGTCGTTCAGCCAGATGGGCGGCGGTGCGCGCCAGAGTGCCGCCCCGGCCCGCAGCGCCTCGACCTGGGATCGACGGTCTTCGGCGGGCTACGGCTCGCGCGGGGAGGCCGCTGCCCGGTCTCGGCCGGCCGCACAGCCGGCCCCGTTCCGTCCGTCCGGGATGCCAGGCAAGCAGGGTGGCGCGTGGCCGCAGGTGCCAGCCGGACCAGCCGGGCGCGGCCTTGATACGGGCGTGAGTGGCCGCAACGCGCACCACGATACCGACCTGTTTGGGTCCAGTGACCTCGGCGTGAGCAGCGACGACGGACCAGATTTTGGCGCAGCGGAGCGCACGGAGCCCCGCCGCGACAGCGCGCCGGCCGCCCCCCGCCGCCCCTCCCCGACCTTTGACAAGAGCCAGTTGCGGGAGGCGCGCTACGGGCGCGGCCAGCGCGTCAAGCACCTGGACTACGGCGAAGGCACGGTGATTGCCAGTAGTGTCGTCGGGACGGAAGAGCTGGTGCTCGTAAAGTTTGACAGCCGGCCCGACAAGCCCAAGAATCTGTCACTGTCGATCCACAAACTCGAACCCGCATGAGGTCCGCCCCGGCATGAACGCCGCCCCAACCGACGACGCTTCAAGAACCGGCGAAGCGACGCCGGCCAGCGGATGCGCGTCAGCCAGCGCACCTACTCCACCCACCGAGACGATGACGCCTGACGCAGTAGCCGGCATCGCGTCGGGCCTGCCGCGCATCCGCGAGGTGTTGCCGGCACTTCAACGCGGCGCGGTCCGCTTCTTTTGCGCGGGCGCGCTGCCAGTCCTGACGTTCTACCTGGCGTTTCGGTTGGCCGGACCACTGGCCGGCATTCTGACGGGCATGGCCGTCTCGCTGACGGTGCTGTCAATCCAGGCCTACCGTCTGCGACGGCTTGACCCCATCGTCGTGATTCCGATGGTCGTCATCCTGGCACAGGGCATCCTCGCCAGCGTGACCGGCTCGGTCGAGGTATATCTTGCCGCGCCGGCCGCCGAAGCGGTGATCTGGGGGCTGGTGCTGGTCGGCTCGGTGCTGTTGCGCCGCCCGCTGGTGCCGCTGATCGCGCGGGAGCTTGGCCTGGTGCCGGAGCGGTTCGCGGCCTCGCTCGGCCTGAGCCGCTCGCTGGAGGTGCTGACGCTGGCCTGGGGCGTCGCTGCCTTCTTCAAGGCGGGCTTGCGGCTGTGGCTGCTGACGTGGCTGCCGCTCGAAGCGTTCCTGGTGGCCGTGACCCTCGGCATCCTCGGCGTCAACGTGGTGATGATGGGCCTGTCGGTGTTGCTGCCGCTGCTGATGGTGCGCCGTGAAGCCCGCCCGCAGCCAGTCGGATAGGCCGCAGCCCCGGTCGCTAGCCGGCAGGAACCGCCAGCGCGGCCTACGGGACGCGATGGCCGAGCCGACCCCGCGTGACGCGCGCTTCGGCCCAGTGCATGAAGCCGTGGTTCGTGACTGGGAACGTCAGGAGGAACACCGCGCTCTTGTCGGTGTAGAAGCGCGGCAGCCACGCGGCGCGCTCGCCGACGATGGGCGGGGCAGCAGCCAGCCGCCCGGCCGCGTCCGGCACGGCATCCAGCGTCGCAAAGTCCAGGTCCGCGACCCAGGTCCGCGTCGCCCGACCAACGGCGTCGCGGTACGCCAGCAGCGCCGCGATGTCCACGCGCTCGGAGAAGCCGCGTACCTCGTCCTCGGTGTCGCCGGTGCCGACCAGCCGCGCGCCAACGCCGAGCCGACCCAGCCAGTCGCCTGCGTCCAGCACTTCGGAGGTGCCGCGCAGCAGCGTGTTGACCACGACATCCTCAATGCGCGTCAGGTGCCAGAGGTGCCACACGATGCTGCACAGCCCGTCAGGCGTGGTTCGGAGGTCGGCCTCGGGCATGCGCTTGAGGGTGTCGTCTTGCATGGTGAAGCCGCCGGCCGCCGCTAGTTCGGCCTCGGTGCTGGTGGTGGCTGCGTGTATGCGCGTGTGGTCCGCGAGGAAGAGGGCGCGGGCATCCATGACGGGAACATCCTCCTGAGTCTGTACACAGTAATGCGGGCAGCCATATCCTACGACGCGACGATCCCCTCGGGCAGCGCCTCGATCTTCACCCAGCGGCGTTCGGGCACCGCGTCCAGCGCGCGGGCCGTCGCCACCCAATCGTCAATGTTCGGGGTGGCCGGGGTGCCGTTCGCCAGCGCCTCCATCAACGCCCGTAGCTCAATGACCTTCGTGTCGGGGTAGCCCAATGGCTGGCCGGGGCTGGGGATGAAGTTGCCCTGCGGCGGGTGCTCGGCCGACATCCGCAAGCGCGTGAAACCCTGGTTGCGGATGTCCTCCTGCGGCAAGAACAGCTCCAACTCGTTCAGGCGTGGGAAGTACCAGCGCACCGCGCCGATGGACCCTGTCACCTCGAACTCGAAGTCGGCGCGGCAGCCGGTGGCGATGCGGCTGCCCTCCAGCACGCCGGTCGCGCCGCTCTCGAAGTTGACCAGCGCCGCAAAGGTGTCATCATTGTCCACCACGCGCTCTTGCTGGCCCGCCGGCTGGCGCGGATCGTGGCGCGTCGGCACGCTGGTCGCCGTCATGCCGCAGACTTCGGCGATGTCGCCGGCCAGGTAGCGGGCCATGTCGAAGACGTGCGCTCCCAGGTCGGCCAGCGCGCCGGCCCCGGCCGCCTCGCGGCTGAAGCGCCAGGTGAACGTCGCCCCAATCGGGCCGGCCCGCACGTCGGTCCGGAAGGCGATCCGCACATGGCGAACCTCGCCCAGCCGGCCCGACTGGATCACGTCACGGGCGTACTGGACGGCCGGTGCCCAACGGTAGTTCAGCCCGATGAAGCTCTGGACGCCGGCCGCCTTCAACGCTGCTTGAATCGCCAACCCCTCGTCCAGCGTGCGTCCGACCGGCTTCTCGCAGTAGACGTGCTTGCCGAGGGCAGCGGCAGCCGTCGCGATCTCGCGGTGCAGGAACGGCGGCGCGCTGATATCGACCAGTTCGACCGACGGGTCGGCAATCGCGTCGCGCCAGTCGGTCGTCCAGCGTGGGATGCCGTGCTTGAACGCCGCGCGCTCGGCCGCCGGCCCGTCGATGTCGGCAACCACGCGCAGCTCAGGGTGCGCGGCGGCCTCTGGGAAGATCTGCCGCACGAGGGTATGGGCACGCGCGTGGATGCTGCCCATAAAGCCAGTGCCGATAATGGCGACGCCAATGGTCCGTGTCATCGTTGCTCCTTCACCGTTGAAGTCCAGGTTGAAGTCAGGCTATCAGTGCCGTGGGGACGCGACCGTGCGTGATGATTGTCGGGTGCGATACCGCCAGGGCGCGGGGCAGGCTACCATGCCGGCCAGAGACGCACCGAAGGAGGACGCTACCCGATGATCGTTGGCGACGGACCCTATCGCTACGAGGTCGTGGAAGGCTGGGAGCAGCTCCCAGACGGCTGGACGCACGGCGATGTCGCAGGCGTCGCTACTGACTCGCAGGACCGCGTCTACGTCTTCAACCGCAGCGAGCACCCCGTCATCGTCTACGAGCGCGACGGCCGCTTCCTGGACGCCTGGGGCGACACAAACCTGTACCCCTGGCCGCATGGCATCACCATCGTTGACGATGTTGTCTACCTCGTGGACGGCGCTGACCACACCGTCCGCAAGTGTACACGCGACGGCACCGTACTGCTGACGCTCGGGACGCCCGGCCAGCCCTCGGACACCGGCTACGACGCCGATCACCCGTACAACCTGACCACCATCAAGCACGGGGCCGGGCCGTTCAACCGCCCAACCCGGCTGTCTGTCGCCCCGAGCGGCGACCTATACGTGTCAGACGGGTACGGCAACGCGCGGGTCCACCGGTTCTCACCAGACGGCACGCTGGTGCAGTCGTGGGGCGAGTCGGGCACCGCGCCGGGTAACTTCCACCTGCCGCACTCCGTCTGGGCGCACACGGACGGCCGCGTGTTCGTGTGTGACCGCGAGAACGACCGCATCCAGATCTTTAGCCCAACCGGCGACCTGCTGGACATCTGGACGAACGTCACCAAGCCCGGCGACCTGTTCATTGACGCCGGAGGCACGGTGTACATCGCAGAGATGACCTGGCTGGAGGGCGTCCCGAGTATGTGGGGGCGTCCCACCCCCAGGACGTGCCCGTCACAGATGACCGTGCGCGACCTGGGCGGAAACGTCCTGAGCAGATGGGGCGGGCCGGACCCGTGCGCGCCGGGCAGCTTTGCCGCGCCGCACGGCCTGTGGGTCGATTCGCACGGCGACATTTACGTGGGCGAGGTCACGCACACAGCCCTGAGCCGGTCCGGCCGCTGGCACGACGGGTGCCACTCACTCCAGAAGTTCGCCCGCATCTAGCGGCGCCGGCCGCGACGATTTTCCCTGCCCCGGCGCGTGCCCCTGCTACACTGAAAGAGCGGCATACGCCCTACACCAAGCGCACCAGGCAGGTCCGTGGCCCGTGGCCGGGACACCCCATCCGATCGGCCAGTGCGGCTGTTCGACGCCGGCCAGTTGCCAGGAAAGAGACTCAAGCACCGTGCTGGACCGTCAAGGGTACATCGAAAACCTGCTGGACTACTACCAGAGTCCCCGCAACAAGGGGCGGATCGAGCATGCCACCGTCTCCGTGAGCGGTGGCAACCCCGGCTGCGGCGACGTGGTCACGATGTACGTGACGATCGAGGACGGCGTCGCGCGGGAGATCAGTTTCGAAGGCCAGGGCTGCACCATCAGCCAGGCCGGCGCGTCGATGGTGGCCGAGAAGTACGAGGGCGAGCCGCTGGAAGCCATCGAGCAGGCCAACACCGACGACATGATCGACGATATGGGCCGCGAGGTCGTGGTGAGCCGACTGCGGTGCGCGACGGTCGGGATCGGCACCCTCAAAGGGGCGATTCAGCAGTACCGCAAGGGCGAGATCCTCAAAGAGATTGAGGCGAGCAAGCCCACGTCGTCCTGAGCACGCCGCGCAGTCCTGAGCACGCCGCGCAGTCCTGGCGGGGCCGCGTGCCCCCGTACGCTCCGCGCCCACGCTGCCGCAGCGCACGGAACGAGCGGCCGGCAGCCACGTAGGAGTGGGGACGCCGCACCAGCCACGAATCACGCGTCCATCACGTGTTGCGACGATGCCGTAGGTGGGACGCCGCCGTAGCACAGCAGTGACCGTCTCTCCCCTACGATCGGGAAGGCGTCAGAAGCATGCCATTCCCAGTATTATGCGGTCTGTTCAGGGGTAGGAGCGCGGCGTTCGGATGCAGGCGGATTTCCCGGTGCGGTATCAGCAACACGATCCTTCCCGGCGGGCGCGGGGGCCAGTCATCTGGCTGCGGCTGCTGCTGGTGTTCGTGTTGCTCGCGGTGGTGCTGCCGTCGCCGGCTGTCCTCTCGCAGGTTGGCCCCGGTGCCAGCCTGACCGTCGTCCGAGGCACGGTGTCCGTGTCCCGTCCGGACGGCACGGCCATTTATCCCGCTGGCACCGGCCTGACGCTCGCGGTCGGCGACATCGTGGGCACGCTGGACCGCACACGGGCCATCTTGACCTTCTTCACGGGCAGCGAGGTCGAACTCGGCTCGAACACGACGATTGTGATTCGGCGGCTGGACCGCGACTTGCTGGATCAGGCCAATGTCACGGTCGAGAACGTCCAGGGCTTCACCGTCATCCGCGTGCCGGCCGGCGCGGTTGCAACAGGTGCGGTGCGCGTCCTGAGCGGCGAGACGACGGCACTGGTACGTTCCGGTGAAGTCGGCCACGGCGTTGACGCCGAGTCGAACAACGTGACCGCCGCCTGCGTGAATGGTGCCTTCCGCTGCGCCGTCGATAGCTTCGCCTTCCCGAACGAGCGGGCGGTGGCCTCTGGGCAGACATCGCGGACGCAGACCGGCAAGGGCGACATGGTTGAAGAGCGGGTGCGGGCCGGTGATTCCATCTGGGACGTGCTGGCGGCTGGCGGCGCGATTGGCCGCGAGGACGGCACGGACGGGCCGGGCCGTAAGAAGGCCCTGAACAACGACGACGATGACGACAAGCCGAACACCGCCCCGAACGACGCCACGCCAACGCCCACTCGCACGAGCACCCCGACGCCGACCGGCACGCCAACATCGACCCCCACAGCCACCGCGACCGCCACCAGCACCCCGACGGCGACGCCACCCGCCGGTACACCCGGCCCGGCGTGCGGCATCGTCAACCAGTCGGATGGTTCGGGTAATCCGCAGACAACGGTGCACAACCTGGGGCGCATCAGCGGCGTCTTCACGCTGAGTTGGGATGCATTCGGTGCGGAGGATCAGTTCGAGGTGCTGTACCAGGGCACGGTCATCTACTCCAGCGGCTTTGTCACCAACAAAGGCGGCGCCATTGTCGTCTTCGGGCCGGGCGCGTCCACCTTTGCCACGGTGCGAGTGACGAACGGTCTCGGCTCATTGCAATGGAACTACGTGGTAGCCTGCATCCCCTAGCCTCGTGGCCCTCGCCCCATAACGCACGGTCCGTGGCGACGAGCGCGCTATTGGCCGTGGCAACCACTTGACGCCGACGATCCGGCACGGCACTATGGTGATAGTCCCGGATCAGCAATGACCGTGCGAGCCCGCACCACGGAGCGTGCCTGGCCGCACGCGGGATCGTGCAACCGGCTTCGGTGGACCACGGAGGTCTCGGAGGTCACTCATGATCCGTACTGCACGTTGGGCGGCCGTCTTTGGCGCAGGGATCATCGTCGCCCTGGGGGTGGCGTTCGTGCTGGTCAGCGTGGCCGAGCGCCAGCAAGAAGGCCGTCAACTGACCTACAACCGGCTGGTTGAGATCGCGCCGGGGGAGCCTGACCCGGCCGTCTGGGGCCGCAACTTCCCGCAGCAGTACGAGGACTGGAAGCGAACACTCCAGACCAGTAACTTTGACGACTACAGCCGGTACGGGCGGTACGGCGGCTCTGAAGCGTTCAGCCGGCTCGACAAGTACCCTGACTACCGGCGGATCTTCGCTGGTAATGCGTTCTCGGTCGAGTACAACGAGGACCGGGGCCACGCGAACGCCCTGAACGACATGCTCTCTATCCAGCGGCTCGGGGACCAGAAGCCCGGCGCGTGTATGACGTGCAAGAGCACCCAGGTGCCCCAACTCATGCAGGAGATCGGCGTCGATCAGTTCTATGCCACGCCAGTCAAGGACATGGTGGAGAAGCACGGGTTTCAGCATTCGGTCGCCTGCGCCGACTGCCACGATGCGAACACCCTGCAACTCAAACTGACCCGGCCGGCATTTACCGACGCGATGGCGAGCCGGGGCATCGACGTGTCAAAGGCGTCCCGCCAGGAGATGCGGACCTACGTCTGCGCACAGTGCCACGTTGAATACTACTTCGCCGGCCAGAACAAGGCGGTGACGCTCCCCTGGCGCAACGGTCTCGGCATTGAGGCCATTGAACAGTATTACGACGAGATCAACTTTTCGGACTGGACTCACGCCGAGACCAAGGCACCGCTCATCAAGGCACAGCATCCGGAGTTCGAGTTGTACTCGTCCGGCGTGCACGCCCGATCCGGCGTCGCCTGCGCCGACTGCCACATGCCGTACACCCGGGTCGGGGCCGCCAAAGTGTCAAGCCATTGGGTGAACACCCCGCTGGCCCACATTAACACGTCCTGTACGACCTGCCACGGGCAGCAGTCTGAAGAGTCGATGCGCCAGCGGGTCTTTGCGATTCAGGACCGAACCTACGCGCAGCTCCAGCACGCCGAACAGGCGTTGGTCTCGGCGATGGACAGCATCAAGGCTGCCATTGATGCTGGCGTGCCAGACGACCGGCTCGCGGAAGCGCGGCGGCTGCATCGGCGCGCACATCTGCGCTGGGACTTCATCAGCGCCGAGAACAGCATGGGCTTCCACAGCCCGCAGGAGGCCGTCCGCATCCTCGGTGATGCAACTGACTTCGCGCGACAGGCCGAGCTTGCCGCGTACAAGGCGCTGATCGAGCATAGCCAGCGCGCAAGCGCTCGCTGACACTGCTGCAACAGGTCCGGTGAGCCGATGCTACGCCGTCGCTTCGGGAACGTCCTACCGCTGCTGGTGATCGCGCTGGTCGGCATCGCCGTGGGGCTGGGCACGTTCACCTTCATCTATGCGCGCGGCTACTCGTACCTGTACGACGATCCCCAGGCATGCGTCAACTGTCACGTCATGCGCGAACACTTCCAGACCTGGGAAGTGTCGGCGCACCGGCAGGTGACGTGCAACGGCTGCCACACCCCCCACGACATCGCAGCGAAGTATCTGGTGAAGGCAGAAAACGGCTTCGTACATGCCTGGGTGTTCACCTTCGAGAACCCGCAAAACATCCAGATCCGCGAGCGCAGCCGGGCCGTCGTCGAAGCGAACTGCGTCGGCTGTCACCAGGAGATGATCTCCGGCACCTTCCTGGAACCGCCCCACGAGAGCGCCAATCCGTTCCGCTTCTTCCTGGTGGAACGGGCGGAAGAGCGCTGCACTGTCTGCCACGCGAGCGCCGGGCACGTGCTTCGTTAGGCCGCGTGCTTGGTTAGGCCGCGTGCGTGCAGTGGTCCCGAGCGGCCGGCAGCGTGCGCCCCAACGTGCGGCTAGGTCCGTTCGGGCGCGTCCTCGCCGTCGCGCCGGCGCAGGCCGTGAGCCGCCGCTCACTCCCTATCGCCGCATCCACCAGGGCACGGAGTCGCCGGGCAGGGCCCTCCCGGCCAATAAGCGTCGGGCAGACCAGGGCGTCACCAGCCACCTACCACCTCCCGCACGACACAGCGGACACGCCCCGGCATGGCGTGCACTCGTCATGACGATACGGTCTGCGCTGGAGCGTGTCAAACAGGGCATGAGCCGGCGCGTGCGGGCGGGTTTGGCGCGCGAGGCGCGTGCACGGCGGGTTTGCCAGCGGCAAACCCCTACAAGGAACGGACCCATGACCACCGCCGCGAACCACGTCTGTGCGCGTCGGCTGGTCTGCTCACGCCGCCTCTGCTATCACCTCGTCTGCTTGCGCTTCAACTGCTCGCCAACTCACAGGAGGCCCCGATGCCGCGGCTCCGGCCCGACCGCCCCAACGTGATCGTCTTCTTCACCGATCAACAACGGTGGGATTCTGTGGGGCTGCACGGCAACCCGCTTGACCTGACCCCGAACCTGGACCGGCTCGCCCGGCGCGGCACCCACGTCCCAAACGCCTTCACGCCGCAGCCCGTCTGTGCCCCGACGCGCGCCTGCATGCAAACGGGCCTCTACCCCACCACCTCGGGTATCTACCGCAACCACCTGCCGCTGCCGACCGACACCCCAACCATCGCGCGGCGCTTTGCGGCGGCCGGCTACCAGACCGGCTACATCGGCAAGTGGCACCTTGCGGACCGCGACCCGGTGCCGGCCGAGCAGCGCGCCGGCTACCAGTCGTGGCTGGCCGCCAACCTGCTGGAGTTCTGCTCCGACGCCTACGAGACAGTACTCTACGACGACGATGAGCAGGCCGTGCGGCTGCCAGGGTACCGCGCCGATGCCCTGGGCGACGCGGCCATCCGCTACGTGGATGCCCACCAGGACGAGCCGTTCTTTCTGTTCCTGTCGTTCCTGGAGCCGCACCACCAGAATCACCGCGACGACTACCCCGCACCGGACGGGTACGCCGAGCGGTACGCCGGCCGCTGGACCCCGCCCGACCTTGCCGCCCTCGGCGGGTCCGCGCCGCAGCACCTGGGTGGCTACTGGGGCATGGTCAAGCGGCTTGACGAGGTGCTCGGGCGGCTGGTGGACGCGCTCAAGAGCCTGAGCCTGCTGGACGACACCATCGTCGTGTTCACCACGGACCACGGCTGCCACTTCAAGACCCGCAACAGCGAGTACAAGCGCTCGTGCCACGACGCGTCGATCCGGGTGCCGCTGGCGATCCAGGGGCCGGGCTTCGATGGCGGCGGCCAACTACGGGAACTGGTCAGCCTGATCGACCTGCCGCCGACGCTGCTCGATGCGGCCGGACTGGCGGTGCCCGAGGCGATGCAGGGGCGCTCGTTCGTGCCGCTGACGCGGGGCGACCGCGACGGCTGGCCCGACGACGTGTTCATCCAGATTAGCGAGTCGCAGGTGGGGCGGGCGATCCGCACGGAGCGTTGGAAGTACAGCGTCTCCGCGCCCGACCGCGACGCCTGGGACGACGCCGGCAGCGACCGTTACGTCGAAGAATTCCTGTACGACCTTGAAGCCGACCCGCACGAACTGACTAATCTGGCCGGCCTCGAAGCGTTCCGCGAACTGGCCGCCGAACTCCGGGAGCGGCTCATTCGGCGGATGGTGGCCGCCGGGGAGGCCGCCCCAAGCATTGAGCCGGCCGTCCCGCAGCCCGGCCGCGAGCGCGGCCTGCGCCCCGACGACTACCTGAAGCGCGCCGACGTGAGCGGCAAGTCGCCCCACCTGCCGTAGCGGCCCTCACCCCCCCGCCCCCCAGACCGCCACCGGGGGGGGGGGGCGGGGGGGGGGG
>JBBQBU010000152.1:0-11370 GCA_038318015.1 Chloroflexota bacterium
CCCCTCGGAGCCGGCCAGTGGTCGAGGATCAGGCAGTTCAGGCAGCATCCGTCCAGGGCGTTCAGCAGCAGATCGAAGAGCTTCGCAGCCAGCTCAACTACCACAACTACCGCTACCACGTCCTCGACAGTCCCGAGATCACGGACGGCGAGTACGACGTGCTGATGCGCGAGTTGCGGGCGCTCGAAGAGGAGCACCCAGAGCTTCAGTCGCCAGATTCTCCGACCCAGCGCGTCGGCGGGGCCGTCTCCGAGCAGTTCGGGGCGGTCGATCACGTCATCCCGATGCTGAGCCTCGCCAACGCCTTCGACGAGGCGTCGCTGCGGGCCTGGCACGCCCGCGCCAACCGGCTGCTGGGGCGGGACGTGACCGGCTTCGTGCTAGAGCCGAAGATCGACGGTCTGGCTATCGCGCTGATCTACCGCGACGGCAAGCTGACCATCGGGGCCACGCGCGGCGACGGCCTGCGCGGCGAGGACGTGACGCCGAACATCCGCACCATCCGCAGCGTGCCGTTCGTGCTGGCCGACAGCCCGCCGCCGCTCATCGAAGTGCGCGGCGAGGTCTACCTGTCGCGCCGGGCGTTTGAGCGCATCAATGAGGAGCGCGCTGCCGCCGGCCTGCCGTTGTTCGCCAACCCCCGCAACTGCGCCGCCGGCTCGCTGCGCCAGCTTGACTCGAAGATCACCGCCACCCGCCCGCTGGACATCTTCGTCTACGCGCTCGGGCAGATTTCCGAGCAGGAGCCGCGCAGCCACTGGGAAGCGCTCGAACGGTTCCAGGCGCTCGGCCTCCGCACCAACCCGAACAATACCCGCGCCGAGACCATCGACGAGGTGGTGGAGCAGATTGCCGGCTGGGAGGCCCGCCGCGCGACCTTGCCCTACGAGATCGACGGCGTGGTGGTGAAGATTGACGACCGCGACGTGCAGGGCGAACTGGGGTCGGTCGGCCGCGAACCGCGCTGGGCCATCGCGTTCAAGTTCCCGCCCACGCAGGCGACCACCGTCCTGAACGACATCGGCATCAACGTCGGGCGCACCGGCAGCCTCAACCCGTACGCCATCCTAGAGCCGGTCCAGATCGCAGGTGTCACCGTCAAGCTGGCGACGCTCCACAACGAGGACGACATTCGCCGCAAGGACGTGCGCATCGGCGACACGGTGATCGTCCACCGGGCCGGCGAGGTCATCCCGCAGGTCATCGGCCCGGTTCTCTCGAAGCGCCCGCCCGATGCCGCGCCGTTCTCGATGCCGACCGCCTGCCCGGAATGCGCTTCGCCGGTGGTGCGGCCGGAGGGCGAGGTGATGTCGTATTGCAGCGGCGGCCTCATCGTCTGCCCGGCCCAGCGCTGGCGCTGGCTGGAGTTGTACGTGTCGCGCGGGGCGATGGACATCGACCGGGTGGGCGAGAAGCTGCTGCTAACGCTGTTGCGGCAAGGGCTGGTGAACGACCCGGCCGACCTGTACACGCTCACGAAGGAGCAACTCGTCGTCCTGGATCGCATGGCCGAGAAGAGCGCCCAGAACGTCCTGGACTCCATTGCGGCGAGCAAGCAGCGCCCGCTCTACCGCCTGATCTGGGGGCTGAACATCCGCCACGTCGGCGAGAAGGCTGCTCAACTGCTGGCGGCACACTTCGGCTCGCTGGACGCCATCATGCAGGCGACCGAGGAGGACGTGAACGCCATTGAGGGCATCGGGCCGACCATCGCCCGGAGCATTGTCGGCTACTTCGCCAACCCACAGTACCGCGATGTCATCGCGCGGTTCGCGGCGGCCGGCGTGCGCGTCGTGGACGAGCCGTCCGGCGGGGCGGACGCTATCGACGGGCCGCTCTCGGGCAAGAGCTTCGTGGTCACGGGGCGGTTGCCGCGCTCCACCCGCTCGCAGATCGAGGGGCGCATCAAGGAACTTGGCGGCGTTGTCCACGACAGCGTGACGAAGAAGACCAGCTACGTCGTGGTGGGCGAAGATGCAGGCTCGAAGCTGGCGAAGGCGCAGAAGTTGGGCACGCGCATCCTGGACGAAGACCTGTTCGACCGGCTAGCGGCCGGTGAGGTGCTGCCGGAGCCGGAGCCTGCACCCGTGCCCGAAAAGCCGGCAAAGGCCCCTCGGGTTCCGAAGGAGCCGAAGGCACCCAAAGATCCAAAGTCCAAGAAGCCGCGCGCCAAGAAGGGCGCGAAGGCCGAAGCCGCGGCTGAGGCAAACGCTGCCACGGACGCCGCCGATCCGACGGCGGGCGAGGTAGTCGACCCCACCGCAGACGACGAGGCCGATCGGGCGCTGCCGCCTCCCTCCGCCTGAGGGAGTACCTACGGCGTCGCTGATGGCTCGAGGGCGTCCAGTAAATCCTGCGTGAGGGCGGCGCACGATGCGGCTACGGTGTCGGGATCATCAAGCAGTTCGACGGCACGCGCCGCCATCTGGCATCCGTCCGCCTCGAAAGACGCGAAGAGTGTCATGAGATGTTCTTGTGCCTGTGCCGTGACCACGGAACTGAGTGAATGGTTGAGGAGCACCCGCATTCCGGCCGCGAAGACACGCGTCGGTATGGCTTGGAGGAGTCGGTACACGTCGAGCGCGTCCTTGTCATCCTGACGGCCGGGACTCGACTGCCGGTCTGCCAGTTTGTGCAGTTTGGCAATCAATAGCGCCGTTGGCCCGGCGATTCTGACGCGAATCTGGCGATCATCAGTTGCGGCCAGTGCTCGCAGCGTCATCACTTCAGTATCAATGATGGCCGCTTCAAGCCCGTGTGCGCGACGGGCAGTCCGGTCGCCATGCGGGCCGAGGCGGGCCGCGCGTCGGCCCGGACCAGCGAGTTCCGATGGAACGAGCAGGTCGATCGGCACATCATACGAACCAATCCAGGTGCCGATCTGATCGGGCGACGGACTGGGCAGAAAGCCCGCTCCGCGCATGAGCTGGTCAACCAACGGGCTTGGTCCCAAAGCGTCCGGTGTGAGGACGAGGTCGCCATCCGTGGTGTACGGTGCAGTTGATAGTTCCCCGTCACCGACATGCAGGTAGATAGCCTGGGCACCGACCAGGATGACCGCATCGCTATGCTCGGCCAGCGCTTCGAGGGCGTCAAGAAGCACGCTACGCGCCCGGACATAGACGAGATCAGGAGCGCCAGGCATCCTCATGCTCTTTCATCCACCGGAGCAACGCGTCAGCCTCAGCCGGCGCGCGGCCCGGTCCGGTCAGTAGGTCAGCTGCGACTTGGGAAGGTGCAGCGTAGAGAATCCCGTCGCTTCGAGATGTGCGCGCAAAGACGATGCGATTGAACGGTCTCGCCAGCACGACGTTTGCGCCCCGTTCAGCATGGCGTAAGTTCAGCATACGTCGGGCTGAAATGAGACTGTCAACATAGATAGTTAGTAGACGCGGTGATGCAACAGGCGCAACCACGGATGCAGCATGTGAGCCGGTGACGGCATACAGTACGTCTGTTTCCCGCAGATCATCAAGTAATAGCGGCAGACCCCGCGGCGCGAGGAAAGTCTCTACCGCATTCACCTCCGTAAATGGGTGATCCTGCGCCCAGCGACGCAGGAGATCAGCCCACCGCACATCGGTCACTTCCCCTCTGGGCGTGCGGACGACCAATGCCTCACGGTCGAGCAGACCTAGGACGCGCGAGACAGAGGAGATGGGCGTCTCACTGAGCCGGGCTAGTTCTTGCACGCCATAGGGCGGTCGGAAATCGCAGAGGCCGCGCACGACGCGCCCAGAAGCCGGACCGGCCAGAGTACGCAGCGGCACATCGCGCGGAACTGCCCACGGATCCCGTTCTGGAACGGGAGTTTCGATGTATACGGCGGGATCCGTGAACTGAAGGAACAAGCCAGCACTGGTGACGCTCGATATCCCGCTCTCGGTGAGGAGTTCACGCGTCCGTGGCGACAGATATGGGGCCATGACAATGGGTCGCTCGGTCTGTTCCGCCCCCATCAACTGCCGTACATGAGCGACCAGCGCGGGGACATCGCGCGGATCAATCTTCTGCCGGACCTCGACGGGCACGGTTGCTTCGCGGCCATCGGGGGCCTGAATAGTGAGCGTAGCATCTGGCAGGCGCCGTCCGAGCGCACGCTTGTCAATGTCATCTGGGATGGCGACAACAACAGTCCAGGTAGCAGGAAGGCGAGTTGCCACCGCTGCCTGAAGGCCACCCAGGAGTTCTTGCGTGCTTGGGCGCGACGACCTTGATGTCATTTCCTCGAAAGGTTCCTTTCCACATCATGTGAAAACTATCATAGTGCGGAAACTAGCACAACAATCCTGGGCCGCGTGGGCGTCGCATTGCCGCGGCATAGGCCCTCGGCGCGATACACTACGCTCGTGGCGGCGCTCAAACCCCTCGAACACCGAAGCCTGATCGGTCGGCTAGCTCTGCGGTGGCCGAGCTGGACGTTCGGTATCCGCGCACGCCTCTTTCTGGCGGCGCTCATCACCTTCAGCCCGCTAGTTGCCGTCCTCGTCTTTCAGGACTACTACCACCTCGTCGCCGCCCGCCAGCGCGCCGACGCCGATGCCACCCGCTTCGCCCTGATGAAGGCCGGCGACGTTGACCAGTATTTGCTGGCCGTCGAGACGCAGATGACCGTGCTGCGCGCCGTCGTGGCGACCGATGGCACCCAGGGTGCCACGAACGACGCGCTGATCGCCGCCGTCCTACCCAGCCTGCCAGAGTACATCGACAGCGTTCTGGCGTTCACGCCCGGCGGCGTCCAGCTTGGGGCGGCCACGCGCGGCGATTCCGGCGGAACAGTGTCCCCAACCGCATTGCAGGATCAGGTGACCGACACCGAAGCCAGCCGCCGCCTCGTCGTCGGCCAGCCGCTGCAACGTGCCCCCGGCCACCCCAACACCGTGCTCGTGTCGCGGGCGCTCCAGGACCTCGCCAACGTGCCCGTCGTCATCGTCCTGGCGCTCAGGCCCGACCGGATGCCCCCGCTGACCGATGTGCGCGGCCTGCCGCGCGGTGCCACCGTCTCGATCGTGGATGTGCGCGGCCCGCTGCTGGCTCGGTCCTCCGTTGATACCGCCACTGGCAGCGCCTTGCCGAGCGCCGGCCCAGTCGTCCCCGTGCCCCCGCGCAGTGAGATCACCCGGCGGCTGGACAGCGCCGACGACCGTGTCATCGGCCATGCCGTTGCCGACCGCGCGCCGTGGGTCATCTACGTCGATGCCCCCGCCGAGATCGCCCTCACCGCCGCCCGCGCCGACTTCGTGCGTGACCTCGTCATCGGGAGCGTGATGCTGGCGCTCGCGCTGCTGCTCGCCTGGCTCATCTCCGAGCGCATCACCGCCCCCATCCGCCAACTGACCACCGACGCCGCTGCCCTCGGGGCCGGGCACCTCTCTCGTCGGACCGCCGTGCAGACCGGCGGCGAGATCGGCGTACTCGCCGGTGCTTTCAACGAAACGGCCGGGGCCATCGAGCAACTTGTCGGCAGCCTGCACGCCACCCAGGCCGAGCTACGTGGCCTCAACGCACACCTTGAACAGCGCGTGCGCGACCGGACGGCCCAGCTTGACGCGCTCAACACCGAGCTTGAAGCGTTCTCCTTCTCCGTCTCCCACGACTTGCGCGCACCGCTCCGGCGCATCGACCGATTCGGCGTCGCCCTGCTCGAAGATTACGGTGACCGCCTCGACGCCGACGGACGGCTGATGCTCGAACGGCTCTCGGCCGGCTGCGACCAGATGAGTATGCTGATTGACGACCTCTTGCGCCTCTCGCGCGTCAGCCGCACCGAACTGAACTACCAGCGCGTCGACCTCGTCGCCATCGCCGGCGGCATCGTCGCAGAACTGCACCAGGCTCACCCTGACCACCCGGTCCAGGTCATCATGCCGGACAGTCTGATCGTGCATGGTGACGCCAGCCTGTTGCGCGTCGTCCTACAAAACCTGTTTACCAACGCCTGGAAGTTCACGCGGGGCCGTCCGGCCCCGCAGATTGCTCTCGGAATAGTCACGCAGGACGACACGCCTGCGTTATACCTAGGCGACAACGGCGTAGGATTCGATCCGGCGCAAACAGAGAAGCTGTTTCGCGCCTTCCAGCGTTTACATGATGCGCGGGACTTCGAAGGGACCGGCGTCGGCCTGGCGACCGTCCAACGCATCATTCATCGGCATGGTGGCCGTGTCTGGGCCGAAGGCGCCGTTGGCGTTGGTGCAACTTTCTGGTTTACCCTCCCGGATTAGCTAGAACGGAGATAGACGGCATCGCCGCAACGCTCAGGGTCCTGATCGCTGAAGACTCGACTGATGATGTGCTCTTGCTCCAGCGCGAACTGCGCCGCGGGGGCTATGAGACCGTCGTGCACCGGGTTGACGATGTCGTGTCGCTCGCCAGGGCGCTCGCCGAAGAGACCTGGGATGTCGTCCTGTGCGACTACGTCATCCCCGGCCTTGACGTGCTTGATGCGCTCCGTACTGTGCAGCAGAGCGGCCACGATCTCCCGTTTATCATCGTGTCCGGCCGGGTCGGTGAGGACGAGGCTGCGACTGCCCTCAAGGCTGGTGCCCACGACTTCGTGACGAAGGAGCGTCTTAGCCGGCTGGTGCCCGCCATCGAGCGCGAGCGCCGCGAGGCCGCCGACCGCGCCCTGCGCCGTCAGGCCGAACAGGCCTTGCGAGAGAGTGAAGCACACTACCGCCTGCTGGTCGAAAGCATCCACGACTACGCCATCTGCCTGCTGGACGCGGAAGGGCGCGTCCGCAGTTGGAACGGCGGTGCCGAGCGCATCTTTGGGTACGCGCCGGCCGAGATGCGCGACAGCCACATCAGCCGGCTGTTTCGCGTGCTCGACGGCACCCAGGATCTTGCCGCGCAGATTCTCGATGCTGCTGCCAGGATCGGCACCTACGAGTCCGAAATCTGGTGCACCAAGCAGGACGGCACCGCATTGCTGGCGAGCATGCTCATCACCGCCGTCCGCGACGATGCCGGTGGTACTGCCACTGCTACATCCGGCGAGAGCGCCGGGATGCTGCGCGGCTTCACCCTCGTCTGCCGTGACATCACCGAGCAGATGCGGATAGCCGAAGAACGGATGCAGTCCCAAAAGCTCGAAGTCATCGGGCGGCTGGCTGGCAGCGTCGCCCATGACTTCAACAACCTGCTGACCATCGTCAGCGGCTTCACCGAACTGCTGATCCAGTCCATCGAAGAAGACGAAACGCACCGCATGTACCTGGACGAGATCACCAAAGCCTCGAACCAGGCGGCCTCACTGACCCAGCAACTGCTGGCCTTCGGGCGGCGGCAATTGCTGCAGCCACGCGTCATCGACGTGAACGAGATCGTCTCCGACATGGAGACGATGCTGCGTCGCCTGATCGGCGAAAACCTCGAACTGGTGACGGAATTGTATGCCGCTCCCAGCCACGTCCGGGCCGACGCCGTGCAGATGCAGCAGGCGCTGTTGAACCTCGTCATCAACGCGCGTGATGCGATGCCGAACGGCGGTCGAGTGACCATCGTGACGGGGAACGTGAGCGAAGCCTTCGCCGCCGGTGCCGAGCCGTTATCGCTCGTGACGCTGGAAGTGACCGACACCGGCCAGGGCATGGATAGCCAGACGCTCGCACGCATCTTCGAACCATTCTTCAGCACCAAAGAGATCGGCAAGGGGGCCGGCCTCGGGCTGGCCACCGTTGACGGCATCGTGGCGCAGAGCGGCGGGCGCATCCGCGTCTCCAGCACGGTCGGGCAGGGCACCACGTTCCGTATCCTGCTCCCGTCCACCGGCGATCTGCCAGATGGCGTCCTTACCATCACGCCGTCCGTCACCTCGTCTGGCTCCGAGACGATTTTGCTGGTCGAGGACGAGCCGGCCTTGCGGCGGCTCAGCCGGCGAGTGCTGGCGCAGTTCGGCTACACCGTCCTCGAAGCGCCGAACGGTCAGGAAGCGCTGCAACTGGCCGAAGCGTACAAGGGACCGATCAATCTCGTGCTGACCGACGTGGTGATGCCGCGACTGGGCGGGCGCGACCTCGCCGAGCGCATCCACACCAGCCACCCAGAGTCAAAGATCCTCTTCATGAGCGGCTACACCGACGACGCGGTGGTGCAGCATGGCGTGGTCACGCAAGAGGTCGCGCTGCTGCGGAAGCCGTTCACGCCGTATGCTCTGGCCGCCCGCGTCCGTGAAGTGTTGGATAGCCCCAAGAAGGCGTAACGGCGCACGGCCACTGCTCAGGCTGACCTGGCCGTGGCCGGCCCCCTCGCACATCACAGCGCGGGGGGGCGGCGGGCTTCGGCGCCGGCTGTAGGTGATAGCCGGCGCGTTCGTCAGGCTTACTGCTGGCGATGCGCCTGTAGCGCGGCGTCCATGAACCGTTGCTCCTCAGGAGAGTAGCTCGGTCCCATCGGCTGCTGCTCCTTCGGCAACTCGCCGTGCAGCTTCCACCACTGGTTCAGGCCAGCCTCAATCTCCGGGTCGTTCTGGGTGAACGCCGAGATCATGCCCGTGAAGCGCGCGGCCCACGCCTGCGCCTCGGGGCCGGACGGGTCGCCGCCCGCCGCCGAGAGCCGCTTCAAGTCGCGCTTGATGGCGGCCCACTGCTCGGTGGCCTGCCGGCGGTCCTCCTCCGTCCAGGGGCCGCGCGTCGTCAGCTTCTCGCGCGCCTCGGGGGTGTACGCCTGCTCGATCAGCTTCTCCGTTGCTTCCTGCTGCTCGGGGGTGAGGTACTTGTTCATCCACTTGTTCTGCTGTTGCATCTGGATCACCTCAATGATGCGGACGACAGACGCGAACGTCGGTTGTTCGACGGCCAGGTGCTGTTCCGCCTGTTCGATGGCCTGGAGCACGGCATCAAGCTGGGCGCGCTTCTCGCGGAGCATCGCCTTCTGCTGACCGAGCGACTCCTGCAACCGCCGCGGACCGGCTGCAAGACACCGCTTGATCTCATCCAGCGACAATCCGAGGAATTTCAGCGCCAACACCTGCTGTAAGCGCGGAAAATCCTCGTCCGAGTACATGCGGTAGCCGGCCTCCGTCCGGTACGACGGCTGTACCAGCCCCGCCCGTTCGTAGAAGCGCAGCGTCCGCACCGAGACGGCCGCCTGCCGCGCAAAGCGACCGGTGGTGTACATCCTCTGCTCCACCCTGACTCCCACGATGCCCTCTCCTTCCGAACAGGAGCGTAAAGCGTGACGTTACGTCAGGGTCAAGAGTTCAGGCGGCAGGCGTGCACAACGATCCCGCGCGGCACCCCGTCGCGCCGCGCGCGGCACCCCCCTGACGCGGCCGGCGCCGAAGACCACAGCCGCCGGTCGGCTACCATGCGCGGGCGTGACCAGATGCAGGGCGACGCGGGCACCTGTGCACCGTCTCCCCGGTATCATGGCACGGCGACGTGAGGAGAACCTGCCATGCCGTACCGCGGCTACCGCGCACGCTGGATTGTTGACGGCACCGGCGGCCCGATCCATCCCGGCGTTGTGCTCATCGAAGATCAATGGATCGTGGACATCCTCGGGCCGAACGCCGCGCCATCGGACGCCGAGATCACCGACCTGGGCGATGTGGCAATTTTGCCGGGCCTCATCGACGCCCACGTGCATCTGATCTGGGCCGGGGCCGAGCCGAACCCGGAGGAAATCCGCGCCCGCGAGTCGATCCCGCTGGCCGCCATCCGCGCCGCCCGCCACGCTTCGGACACCCTCTTGTGCGGCACGACCACCGTCCGCGATGTCGGCGCGCCGAACGGCGTCTCCTTCGCCATCCGCGAGGCGGTGGAGCAGGGCATCGTGCCGGGGCCGCGCATCCTGGCGAGCGGCGCGCCCATCGTCATGACCGGCGGCCACTGTCACCCGATGGGCATTGAGGTTGACGGCCCCTACGAAGCCCGCAAAGCCGCCCGCCAGCAATTGAAGGAGGGCGCGGACCTCCTGAAGATGCTGGCGACGGGCGGGGTGTACGGCCTGCGCCACGACGAACCGTGGTCGCCGCAACTGGAGCTAGACGAGCTGGAGGCCGTGGTCGCCGAGGCGCACAAGGCCCACCGCGTCGCTGCCATCCACGCCGAGGGCGAGCAGGGCATCGCGACGGCGCTCCGGGCGGGGGCGGACACCATCGAGCACTGCAACCAGCTTACCCGCGAACTTGCGGAGAAGATGGCTCGCTCCGGCACGTTCATGGTGCCGACGCTGGCGTGGTTCTTCAACGTCGCTGAGGCGCAGCCCAGCCCGACGTTCAATGCCGAGTACGTCCGCAAGGGGCAGATGATGGCCGAGGCCAGCGCCCGCAGCATCGTGCTGGCGAAGACGGCCGGCGTGCGTATCGCGGCTGGCACGGACACCGGCGCGCCGCTGGTGCCGCACAACTCGGTGCGCCGCGAGATCGAGCTACTGGTGCGCCTGGGCCTGACCCCGCACGAGGCGATCCAGTCGGCCACGCGCATCGCAGCAGAGGCACTCCGAATGGAGCGGTGGGTCGGCACGCTTGAAAGCGGCAAGTATGCCGACCTGATCGCTGTCGGCGGCGACCCAACACTCGACCCTGCCGTGCTCTACGACCTGCACCTCGTGATGAAGGGCGGGGAGGTCGTGTGACGCATCAGGAATGATGCAGATTCGGCGTGGAGGTAGCAGGCATCTCGGACGACTGCCAGCACGCGTGTCAACCTGATGTCTCCATGCTCCTTCGGCGCACCATACACGGTGAAAACGCTACGCTCGTCGCACGTCGGAAACACCGCAGTCCGCGCCCTGTGGCAGTCGGGTTGCACCGGACGAACGCGACACGCTGATGAATGCAGACACGCAACCCACAGTGTCATCCTGAAAGCTTGTGAACCCCCGCCCCGCCCAGAGGACCGACCACAACATCTTGTGGTTTGTGAGAGCGCCTGACCACAAGATGTTGTGGTCGGCGATGGTGGCCGCCGATACAATCACAAACTCTGAGTAGCGAACTTGCGAGCGTCGCGAAGGAACTCATGCTGACAATACTTGAGGCGTGAGATCCTTCCTGCCCACCATGGCCCTCCTCGGCGTCACGAACGGCGGCCGCTGCGCGGCGTGAATATCGGCTGCGATGTCGTCCGTAGGACGATAGTCGCGGGGCCGCACCCCACTTTCTTTGGCCGCAGCCGCAACATGCCCTCGGCTACGCCGCCTTCCGTCTACTCGTGCCAGCCCTGGGTCGCTCTTTGTCCAATCTCACGTCAGAATGACATGGCAGGTCGCCCGCCCACCGGCCCGCCCACCGGCCCAGGCACCGGCCCAGGCACCGGCCCAGGCACCGGCCCAGGCACCGGCCCAGGCACCGGCCCAGGCACCGGCCCAGGCACCGGCCCAGGCACCGGCCCAGGCACCGGCCCAGGCACCGGCCCAGGCACC
>JBBQBU010000153.1:0-11333 GCA_038318015.1 Chloroflexota bacterium
CTAAGAAAGTGTGTGTGAAGTCATCGAGCGGGCTTGAGGCGGCGAAGCATGAGGCCAATCATGGCGAGTCGGATCATGGCTTCGGAACTCTCGATGATGGACTCGTAGTCCTTGCTGAGGCGGCGACACTTGCCCAGCCACGCGAACGTCCGCTCGACGACCCATCGTTTGGGCAGCAGGACGAAGCCGCGCATGTCGTCCGAGCGCTTGACGATCTCCAGATCCCAGCCGGTGCGCTCGCGCACCCAGCCAATGAGTTGGCCGGCGTAGCCGCCGTCGCCCCAGAGTTTCTCGAGGCGTGGGAGTTTCTCGCGCAGGGGCTCGAGCACGAGTTTGGCGCCATCGCGATCCTGAATATCTCCGGTGTGGACCTTCAGGCCGTGGATCATCCCCAGGGTATCGACGACAATGTGGCGCTTGCGCCCTTTAACCTTCTTGCCAGCGTCATAGCCGCGCGCCCCCCTTTTTCAGCCGTCTTGACCGACTGGCTGTCGATGCTCCCGGCGCTCGGCTGCGGATCGCGCCCAACGGCCCGCCGCACCTGGCCGCGCAATTCATCGTGGATGCGTTCTAACGTCCCATCGTCGCGCCAGCGACGAAAGTATGCCCAGGCCGTGCCCCAAGGGACTAGATCGTGCGGCAACTGCCGCCACGCACAGCCGGTCCGCAGGAGGTAGAACAGCGCGTTGACCACCTCCCGCAGGTCCACGCTGCGCGGACGGCCACCAGGCTTGGCGGCGGGGAGCAGGGGATGCAACAGCTCCCACTGCTCGGCGGTGAGGTCGGTTGGGTATGCTTTCCGAATCATACTTGACCATAATCCACCCACCTACCCCTTCGCACACACTTTCTGAGAGGCCGCTGGACTCTGGCCGCAGCAGAGCCGATTGTGTCACTGGATGCGAACTGCTGCGACTGTCGTGGCGCGTACCATGTGCCCGTCCAGGTAGTATGTACGGCGTACCGAGATCGTGGCGACTGCACCCGCCCCCAGGGAGGCCTTTTTCGATGCGTCAGCGCTCGTGCTTGCCGCGTCTGCTGATGGTGTTCGTGCTGGTCGCGCTGGTGCTGGTTCAGCCCACCGCACTCCTGGCCCGTGCACAGGAGGCCACTGCGCCGCCGCAACTCGTGACGGTCGTCGGGGTGGTGGGGGCAACCCTCCGCACCGGCCCTGATGGCGCAACAGTCGCCGTCGGCATTGTGCCGCAGGGAGACGTGCTTACTGTTGTGGGGCCGCCCCAGACAACGAGCGGCGTCGTGTGGTGGCAGGTGCGTACGGCAAACGGTGCGATCGGGTTCTTGCCAGCCGGGTTGCTGGCGGCGGCCCCCGGCGACAGTGGCGCGTATCGGGCCGTGGCGACCGGCGAGCAGCCGAGCGCCCCGGCCGCCGGTAGCCAGGCTGTCGCCGCCACGCCGACGCTGGCTGCCAACCTCGGAACCGATCCGGCGGGCGTCACGCAGAACGTCCAGGCCGGCCCCAGTAGCCAGGTCGTGCGGCAGCAGCCTGCTCCAGCACCCGGCGCGCCCATCGCTACCCCGGCGACGACCGTGCCAGTATCAACCTTCAAGCCGCCTCGGGTGGCCGTCGAGCAGCGGCGCGGGCGGAGTGTAGGTATCGCGCAGCTGGACGAGGAGACGGCCCCGAACGGCCGCCGGATGGGTGCCGGTCGGATCGTGGTCGGGTTCAAGCCGGGGGCCAACCAGACGACGCGGCTGGCGTCGCATCAGGCGGCCGGGGCCAGTGCCGCCGTGCGGGCTGGCCTGCCGGAATTCGCCGTGGTGGAGGTGCAGCCGGGCACGGTGCGGCAGGCACTCGCAGCGTACCGTAGCCGCACGGATGTCGCCTGGGCCGAACCCGACTACGTGCGCCGGGTGACGCTCCAGCCGAATGACCCGATGCTGCCGTCGCAAAACGGCGTGAACAAGATCGGTGCACCAATCGCCTGGGACGTGACGACCGGCAGCCCGTCCATCAAGATTGCGGTTCTGGACTGTGGCGTCTTTAGCGAGTCCTCCCCCTACACACCACCGGACGGTGGGAAGGGGCACGAAGATCTGCGCGGGAAGATTGCCCCGGAGTTGGAGAAGAATTTCACCAACGCCACGACCGGCGTAGACGACTGGTGCAACCACGGCACGCTGATGGCCGGCATCGCGGGGGCGCGCACCGACGCGGAGAAGCCCACCGGTGTTGCCAGCGTTGGCTTTCGAAGCGTGCTGATGAATGGCAAGGTGCTCAACGATCAGGGTTCGGGCCTCGACTCGTGGGTGGCTGAGGGCATTGTCTGGGCGGCCAACAACGGCGCGGATGTCATCAGCCTGAGCCTCGGTGGCTCTGACCCGTGCTCACAGACGCTCCAGGCGGCCGTCAACTATGCCTGGGAGAAGGGGGCGGTGCTGGTGGCAGCGGCCGGCAACGGTGGCGACGATCAAGTGGGCGACCCGATCTCGGATGCGCCGGCGAGTTGTACGCGCGTCGTCTCGGTTGGGGCCATCAACCAGGATGACAGCCGCGCGTCGTTCTCGAACTTCGGGCCGCCGGCCGCGCCGCGCGTCCAACTGGCTGCGCCGGGCGTGAACGTGCTGTCCACCAACTTTGTGGGCGGGTATAGCACCGTGTCTGGCACGTCCCCGTCAACGCCGCACGTCGCCGGGGTGGCTGCGCTGGTCAAGGCGCGCTACGGCGGCACGAACCAGTCCATTGTAGACCGCATCCTGAGCATGGCCGACCCGATCGCCGGTACTGGCACCCTCTGGACGAACGGGCGCATCAACGCGGCGGCGGCAGTTGGCCCGGCTTCCTGCTCGCCGCGCCCGAAGGTGACGGTGGCCGCCTCAGCGAACGGCAAGGCGCTGGATGTCACGGTTAGCACAGAGGGTGGCGGGAACGCGCTCCGCTACGTGCAGGTGGGCGGTACGAGTGGCGCGCCTGCGAATGCTACGCTGAAGTTCCCGGGTACCGTCGGCTCGTCCGAAGTGACAGGCAAGGTGCTGTACATCCCCATGACCGTCGGTACGACGCTGACGTTTCAGGTGACGCGCGCCAATGCCGGCGAGCCCGCGACGGTGCCGTTCACGGTGTATGACGGATGTGGAGCCTGGCAGAGCTTTGCCGGCGGCGGCGCAAGCGCAGGGTTTTGATGGGTGTTGGGTGGCAGGTCATGAGGAATGAAGGTACATCCCCCCATCACCTACGATCAATCACCTATCACCCGCGCTAGATCGCGTCCTGCAACTCGCGGCGGAACGACACGTCCCGACGCAGCTTTCGCATCGCCTCGGCTTCTAGCTGCCGGGCGCGCTCGCGGCTGATGCCTAGCTCCTTGCCGACCTCGGCCAGCGTGCGTTCGCGGTTGTCCGAGAGGCCGTAGCGCAGTCGGAGTACCTCGGCTTCGCGTGGGGTCAGCCGCTCAGCAAGTGACCGGTCGAGCGCCTGCCCGAACACGATCTCCTCGGCTTCTTCGGCCGGGCCGCGCCCGAACTCGTCGGCCACTATGTCAGCCAGCGTTGAGTCACCCTCGTCGCCGATGCTGGTCTCCAGGGAGATCGGCACCCGGGCGGCCCGGAACGCCTCTTCGACGCGCTCACCGGTGATGCCAAGCTGTGCGCCGATCTCCGCGGGCGACGGCTGGCGGCCAAGTTCGCGTTCGAGGTCGCGGGCGACGTTGTACAGCTTGGTCAACTGCTCCACGACGTGGACCGGCAGGCGGATAGTCCGACTTTGCTCGGCCACAGCGCGGCTGACGGCCTGCCGAATCCACCAGTAGGCGTAGGTCGAAAAGCGGAAGCCACGGTGCCAGTCGTACTTGTCCACGCCGCGCTGGAGGCCGATGTTCCCTTCCTGCACCAGATCAAGGAACGAGAGGCCGCGCCCCAGGTACTTGCGGGCCACCGAGACGACCAGTCGGAGATTTGACTCGATGAGGCGCTGCCGGGCCTCCTGGCCGCGCGTGATCGCATCCTCGAACTGGGCGCGCTCGTCGGCATCGTCCACGCCAGCGGCCAGCGCCGCACGGGCCGCGACGCCGGCCTCAAGCGCCTGCGCCAGCGACACTTCCTCTGCAGCCGTCAGCAGGCGTGCCCGACTGATCTCGCGCAGATACAGCGAGGCCGGGCCGCCAGCCATCAGTTCGTCGGTGGCCACCTCGTCGTCGCGGGCACTCGGTACGAATGCAGCCGCGCCCTCGTCAGCCAGCGTGCTCAGGTCGGTCCAGCCGTCCGTGTTGCTGCTGTCGTCGTCGGTCAGGTCGATGCCGGCCGCCTGCGTAATGTGGACGGCTTCTTCAGCGTCCACCGGCGAGCCGGACGCCAGCACCATGATCTCGTGGAGGGTGATCGCGCCGCGCTCGTGGGCTTCGGCCAGGTACACATGGTCGCGCCGCGCGTCGTCGGCTGAATGGTGCACGCAGGCTTCTCGGGCAGTGGTGTGCATGGTTGGGTCCGTCTTCATGCTCATGCTCCCCCGGACCATTAGCTCACAAGATCCGTGCCCAGCGTACGTTCTGCCCGCTGCACGGGCATCTGGTGGGTCAGACTTCGCACGTGTTTGACACGAACATCATGCTGCACGATCAGCGCCACGGCTTTGGCGCGGTCAGCGTCCATCCTCCGGCCGGAGCGAGAACCGACGTGTAGACAGCGTATGAACGGCGCACCCCGGATGGTGCCCCGACAGGCAGGCCAATGCGGTGGCACCCCGGTTGCACTCACAGCATCAAACACAACGGCGCCTATGGCGATAGGGCGGCAGGCCGACATTGCACCCCGTCTGGATCTCGTCTGGACAAGGAGAGGATACCGATGCCACGCGCAAAGCACCAGCAACACCAGCGCCCCACTGACAGGACGACCCTGGATCATGACCAGCAGCCGGCCGCGCAGGAGGATGTCACCGATAGCGGCCTGGGGCCGCTGCCTGCCGCTGACTACCAGCGGCGGGACGCAGCGGACGTGCTCGGGCCGGACCGCGACGACGCCGGGCTGGGCCTGGAACCGGGCGGTCTGCCCCCTGGCTTGGCGTTCGATGATGGGGACGACGGGATGACGGCCAATCGAGCGCACCGTACCGAGGTCATCGCCGAGGAAACGGACCTGACCACAACGCCGCATGAGCTAGGCGACGACGATGCCGGTTCCTGCGTGGGTGGCCTGGACGCGCGGTCGCCGAACCTGGAGCCGAGCTTCACCGATCAGCCGCTGCTGACCGACGCGATGGCGGCGGCCGGCGGCCAGGACGACCTGTCCGACCCCGTGGCGGACGGCGACGAAGCGTACGTGCCGCCGATTGACCCTGTCACGACCACCAATGCTCACGGCGAGACCAGCGTGCTGGGCGGTTTCAGCCTGTCGGCAGCCGAGCAGATCACGCCGGCCCGCTCAGCGTCCGACGGACAGATCGGGGACGAGGCCATCGCGGATGCGGTGCGGACGGTGCTGCTGCAAGATGCCGCCACGACGGATCTGGACGTGAGGGTGACGGTACGACGCGGCATCGTCCATCTGCGGGGTAGCGTCGCGGACCTGGACGACGCCGAGAACGCCGAAGAGGTCGCGCGGCGGGTCGTGGGCATCGTTGATGTTGTCGAGGAACTGGACGTGACGCAGTTGCTGTAGCCGGTTCGGCGGCCTCGATGCCGCGCCGGTGCCCCGGGCCGTGTGAGGCTTGTGTTTCCTGTCCTGGGGCACCATCCTGCTGCTCACGCCGTCAGCGCTCCTCCTGCACAATTGCGAACACCTCATTGACGCCTGCGCGCGGCTCGTGGATCACCTGTTGCGGGCGTGCCCGAACCTGTGGGTGCTGACGACAAGCCGCGAGCCGCTCGGGATCTCTGGGGAGTTGGTCTGGCGTGTGCCGGGCCTGGGACTGCCGCACGGCTCGACGGTGGCCGCGACGGCAGACGCTGAGGCGCTCGTGCTGTTCCGTGAGTGGGCGGCAGTGCTGTGGCCGGGGCCTTTGGGCCCCGGCCACACGTAGATGTCGCTCTGCGACATGGTGGCCGGCCCGTGCGTTGCAGCGCCATGCAAGTCGGCGCGGGCTTCAGCCTCCGACCCGCGTTGCTAGAACTTGGACCGCACCCGCCTCTCGCAACTCGTATCAGGCCGGCTTGAAGCGGTACAGCGCCGACCCCTGGCCGGTGTCGTGGAAGACCACTTCCACCGCCTGCCCGATCTTCACGCTGTCCGGGTCGCAGCCGACGATGTTCGTCATGATGCGCGGGCCTTCCGCAAGCTCCACGTAAGCCAGCACGTAGGGTACCGGGTCACGGTATTCCACAAGGTCGCCCGCGCCGCGCCGATTGACCGTGTAGCTGTAGATGGTGCCCTTGCCGGACGCCTGCACCCAGTCAATCTTGAGCGAGCCGCAGGCCGGGCAGAACGGACGCGGGAACCAGATCAGCTTGGCGCAATCCTGGCACTTCGGGAGCAGCAAGCGGCCCTCTGCGGTCGCGTCCCAGAACACCTTCACCTCGGGATTGACGACGGGAACGGGGGTTGCCATGCCGTTGTCAGGTGCCATCGTTACGCGTCCTCCTGCCCGAGAATCACGGTGGCGCTGCCCATGCGGGTGCCCAGCGAGCCGCCAGTGCCGTGGACCAACGCGAGGCGGCAGTTTGGCACCTGCACTTCCGGCTGCGCCGTTCCCTGGAGTTGCCGCACCGCTTCCAGAATCTTCATCATCCCGCCCATGCCGGGGTGGTTGTTGCAGAGGCCGCCGCCGTCCGTGTTGACGGGCAGCTTGCCCTCGTGGACTTGTAGGCCGGCATCCGCAACGAACTGGCCGCCCTTGCCCTTCTCACAGAACCCGAGGTCTTCCAGCGTCTCAATGACGGTGATGGTGAACGAGTCATAAATCGAGGCGTAGTTGATGTCGGCGGGGGTGACGCCGGCCTCAGCGAAGGCGCGCGGCCCGGACCAGACCGCGCCGGTGTGCGTCAGGTCGATGCGGCCGTTGTTGCCGTGCTTTACCGCTTCGCCTTGTCCCAGCAGCTTGACGCTGGTCCGGCCCAGGCTCTTCGCGACCTCCGGGCTGGAGAGCACCACCGCACCGCCGCTGTCCGTCACGACGCAGGTGTCCAGCAGGTGCAGCGGGTCGCTGAGCAGCCGCGATGCCAGCACTTCCTCGACGGTGACAACCTTCTGCAAGAAGGCGTGCGGGTTGTACTGCGCGTGCCGCGACGCCGCGACCTTCACCCAGGCCAGTTGCTCGGAGGTGGTGCCGTACTCGTACATGTGGCGCTGGGCGGCCAGCGCGTACATGGTGATGGTGTTGGTGCCGAAGACCTGCTCAAACGAAGCTTCCGGGTTCGGCTGTCCTCTGTTCTGGCGCTCGCTGCGAGGACGCGCAGCCAGCGTGACCAGGGCTACTTTGCACTTGCCGGCTGCAATGGCTGCCGCCGCGTGCCCCAGGTGGAACACCGGCGACGAGCCGCCCGTCATGGTCGTGTCCAGGTACGACAGGTTGTTCAGCCCGAGGTACTCGGCGGTGGCGGTGCCGCCCATGCTGAGGGTACCGGTGTAGAAGTAGCCATCCACGTCCGACAGCTTCAGCCCGGCGTCGTTGAGGGCCGCGATGGCGACTTCGGCGTGAATCTGGTTGACGGACTTGTCAGGGATCACCCGGTCGGGGTGCTCGTAGCTCCCGACGATATACGCCTTTCCCCTGATGCTCATGCGGTTCGTCATCCTCTCAGGCGTCGTGCGCGTGCGATGGGCGCGACGCCGCCAGCGTTGGGGGTGCGGGTCGGTGCATGGTTAGTGCGGTGCTGGTGAAGCAGGGTAGCGCGACGCGGGTCCGCGATGGTAGTTCGACACCAGAGAATCCGAGCGTGCGGCCGGCGGGGGCCCCCCCTTGTTGTGCTCTCACAGCGCCTCCCAGGTGCCCGCCTGACGCTGCCACTGCCGCTCCCAGCCGATGTGCGCGAGGTACTCGGTGGGGTGGCGGCCGATGGCAGCCTCAAGGTGGTCGAGCGCGCGGCTGAGGATGCGGTTGTCGCCGGCCTCGTCAGTGCGGGCCAGTGGCGGGATCGGATCGCCCCATTCGATGACGACGGTACGCTGACGGCCGCCGGCAGCGATGCGAGCGACGCACGGGACCAGCGGGCACTGAGCCAGCCGGGCCGTTCGCGCTGCCCCGAGCGCAAAGCTTCGGTCCTGGATGCCGGCGAATGGACGCGTGTAGCGGAAGGCCGCCCCCCACACCGCGTCAATCCGCACCAGCACGATGCCGCCCGGCTTGCGGAGGATGCCGAGCATCTTGCGCCCGGTGGCGACGCGCTGGCTGGCTTCGTCCCAGTGAACATCTGGCCCCCAGTGGTCTGGCACCCGTATCCAGAGTGTGTCGGCCGGGTAGTGCGGCGTCAGCAGCCCCAGCCGGCCGAGATCGCGGCTGCGGTCGCCTAGCTGCCGGCGCAGTTCGGCCGGCGTGGCCGCCTCGGTCGCCGTCTCGCCTGCCACATAGGCGACCGGCTCCGGCAGCACCTGCTGGGCGACGTTGAGCGCCGCCGACGAGAAGTGGCCGGCGGCGATGACGAACGACCGGCCAGCGTCAGTGAGGGCGCGGACGCCTGCGTCATTTACCTGGACCATGCGTCAGTCTGCGAGCCGGTCACGCCCGGCGCTCATCCGCGTGAGGTACACCAGTTCGCGCCGAGGGGCAGCCAGCCGCTCCCAGGCGAGCCGCTGCGCTGCCCGTCCGGTGCGGCCAGTCGCCGCCGCGATCTCGGCCAGCACCGCCCGGCGCGTCTCGACCGGCAGCAGGAGGTCGAGCAGGGCCACGGCATCGGCGCAGCACAGCGCCACCCCGACCGGCAGCCGCCGAGCGGCCGGCACCACCAGCCATCGCTCGAGCAGGTAGCGGACCCATTGCAGTGGATTGAGGGCGGCGCGTGATAGTCGCGGGGCGATGTGGCCCAGACTCACAGGGCGCTGTCCGGCCCTGTCAGTGGGGCGCGTGGCCGATGCGGCGCGGCGGGAACGTCAGGCATGAGACGGTACGGCGTCGGTCGGCAACTCGGTCAGCTCCAGCACCTCGGCGGCGGTGAACCCATCGGCAACGGCCTCGACGCGCCAGGTGTTGCCGATCCGTCGCAGGACAGCGAGGTCGGTCACGACGATATCGACGCACGTCTTGCCGGTCAGCGGATAGGTGCACGTTTCCAACAGCTTCGGCCGATCCTGGCTATCGCGGTGCTCCATCATGACGATCAGGGACTGCTTGCCGGCGATCAAGTCCATAGCGCCGCCGATGCCGCCCTTCTTGGCGTCGGTCACGCTGTAGTTGGCGATGCTGCCCTCACGGTCCACCTGATACGCGCCAAGCACGACGGCGTGCAGCTTGCCGCCACGGGCCATCTCGAAGGCCGTCACGCTGTCGAAGTATGACGCGCCGGGCAGGATCGACACGTACTCGCCGGCGGCGTTGAAGATGTTCCTGTCGATGGCGTCGCCGCTAACCTGCTCGCCGTACCCGAGCAGCCCGTTCTCGCCGTGCAGGATGATGTCGCGGTCGCCTATGAAGTTGGACACCAGCGTCGGCATCCCGACGCCGAGGTTGACGTAGCTGCCGTCTTCGAGCAGGCCGGCGATGCGCCGGGCCATCTCCATGCGAGTCCAGCCGGGCTTGCCGTTGTACTCGCGCGGGGCGTCTTTGGCGCGGCGCGAGGCCGGCCGCACGGCGTCTGGCTCGACGGTCATCTTGACGACGCGATCCACGAAGATGCCCGGTAGGCCGACGTTCTCGGGGTCGATCTCGCCAACCTCGACGATCTCGTCCACCTGGGCAATGACGATGCGGGCGGCCTTCGCGAAGGCAGGCGTGAAGTTGCGGTTGCTGCCGCGCAGATCGAGGTTGCCCAGGCGGTCGCCGCGATACGCGCGGATCAGCGCAAAATCGACGTTGATGGCCTGTTCAAGCAGGTACGGCTTGCCGTCGAACTCGCGGACCTCTTTGCCCTCGGCGACGGTGGTGCCGATGCCGACCGGCGAGTAGAACGCGGGGATGCCGGCCCCGCCGGCGCGCATCCGTTCGACCAACACGCCCTGCGGCACCAACTCGACCTCGATCTTGCCGGCGTCGATCTGGTCGTCGGCGGGGGTGCGCGGCCCGGGCCGCCAGGAGAACGAGACGAGCATCTTGGACACTTGCTCGTTGGCGACCAGCAGCATCGAGCGCAACTGCCCGACGGCCCCTAGCCCGTTGCTCACGAGGTAGAGGTTCTTGACGCCGGAATCTTTAACCGCGACAAGCAGGCTCACGGGAAAGCCGTAGCTGGTGCCGAAGCCGGTCACGGCCACGGAGTCGCCGTCTTTGAGGTCGGCAATCGCATCTTCGGGGCTGCCGACGATCTTGTTCCGCATATGCACCCCGGGCACGCCGGAGTTTGCCGCCGGATGCCGTGTTCGACGTTGGGATCGGGCGGCCGTCATGGCGGCTGCGTGTGGCAGGCCCAGGTTCGGTCGCCAGTGGCACGACTGCAAGCTGTCAGTGCCCGCTGCGTGCCCCCAGGATAGCCGGCGCGCCGCTGCCCGCGCGACCCACAAGCTGGCCCTCACCCCCGACCCCTTTCCCGCTTGCGGGAGAGGGGGAGAACAACATGGGACTGGGTGGTGGCGGCGATCTCGCAGTAGAGTAGCAGCGGAACGCAAACTTAGGAGAGGTTGCGGCTGTGGCGTCGATCTATGAGGTCTGGGATACGCTCACCGCGAACAGGCTCGGTGCATTCGCCACTCAGCAAGATGCCGAAGCTCTGTTGTTTGACATTCTTCGGGTGAATGGTCGTCAGGCTGTGCAGGATATGGTCATCCTCGCATCCGATACGGACACACCAGAAGCGGAACCCGAGACGGCGATTGATGGCGTCGAGTTTGCGGCTCACGTCAAGCTATAGCGGTGTTCGGTAGTGGGTCAGTTTCAGTGTCACAGTTTTCGGGACCGATCCAAGAGGCCGGCGATCTCTTCGAGTGACCAGATGTGATCCGCGACGCCGGCCTCAATCGCGGGCGTCGTCTTGAGCGTCTGATGCACCCGTCCAAAGTTGTAGTACATGAAGTGCAAGCTGACCGCGTGGGCAAGGTTCTCGGCTTTCTTCGAGAAGGCGTTGGTCAGCCGCGTAAAGCGGCGCATCCCCATCCGCATGGTGATGTTCTGCCGCTCAACGTTGCTCGTGTTGATGGCGTAGGGATCAGGCTTGCCGCTGATGACGCGCTTCTCGGAGCCGACGTACTCAGACGGGCTGTACCGGCGCTGCCCCTCTGGCGCGTCGCCGTAGTGTTTGATGATCTGCGCGAAGTCGATCTCCCCGCCGAACACCGTTTCTACGGCCTGCAAGTCCATC
>JBBQBU010000154.1:0-11295 GCA_038318015.1 Chloroflexota bacterium
CCTCTTCAGGCGGTCCCTACCCGTACGTAGCCCGTACGTGGGTAGTTACGACAAAAGAGCCACCTCATCCGCAAGCCGCTGTACGTTCGCGCGGACCACTCCTGGTTGGCCGCTCGCTCGTTCGTGCCGTTGGTCTCTTCGCTGTGTGCTCCGTGGCACCGTCGTATTTGACCACGCCAGGACGATGCGCGCAGCCAGATGCGTTACACCCGCCTGTTACATGCGAGGCAGCCAATCGCTGACGCTGGCCGTGGTGCAACATCTGGCCGACCCGTGCGTGTGCTGTGCGGAACATTTCCAGGGATACTGTCGGAACTCCTTGCACGCTCGATGCGGCATGCTATACCGAAGCACGCTCACTCCATGTCGAGCATCCTGAACTGCACCGCGTGCGTCGCATCTGCGCGCGACATGCTCACAGGTGGGCCGTTTCCTACGGGTACGCGTCCGTGTCAGCCCGTGCCAAACCCACTCGCGGACGCGCCGGCGTCGGCCTGAGCAGCACACGAGACAGGCCGCGACACATACGCCGAGGGGCCAGGTCGCCCGCCCTGCAACGACCCGGCGGCCGGCGCACACAGCGGGCCTATTGGCCTGCGGCTTGCTCGGCGGCGACCAGTGCGGCGCGGTAGACATCCGCCAGGGGCACCGCGTGCTCTCGTGCGAGTGCTGCGCAATCGTCATACTCGGGGGCCGAGGTGGCGCGCCCGCCCAGCAGCTTGACTTTGAGCCGCACTGACCCGAACGGCGTCAGCACCGTATCTTGCCGCCGGTCCGCGATCAGTCGCTCCGAGCGCCGCAGTCGGACCCCGAGTGTCGTCGTCTCGCGCAGGATCGCCGCTGCCAGCACGTTCGTATCGCCCGGACGGCCGATGACGGTCAGCAGTGTGCCGGGACGGTGCTTCTTCATCTGCATCGGCACGAACGACACGTCGAGCGCCCCCGCCTCAAAGATGCGCTCCATCGCGTAGCCGAGCAGCTCCGGCGTCATGTCGTCGATGTTCGCTTCGATCACCACCACCTCGTCGCGCCGCATCCCAGCCGGCAAGGCGTCGTCGTCTCCCCCTCTCGCGCTTGTGACACGGGGATCCTGCGTCAGAGGCGGGGATGTTGCGGCTGCCGCCACAGAAAGCTGCGCAGCCGCTATTCGCGCCCGGCAGGGGTCGTCGTTCGTGGAAGACGGGGCCGTGGGGCCGTGGGGATGAAGGGGACCCATGGTGGGATGGTGAGGGCTATCCGTGTGAGAGGGGGCTGCAGGGCTTCCTGACACGATGCGCGGCGGGGCCGGTGCCCATGCCTCCCCGAGCCAGACCCGCACGGCGTTGGGCCACGGCAGCGACTTCGTGCCGTAGCCGTAGCCGACCCGCCGGACGCGCATCAGCGGCTGCTCGAACGTCGCCAATTCGGCCAGGATGGCGGCACCAGTCGGCGTCACCAATTCGCCCAGTACCGGGGCCGGCCGCGTCGGGGCACCCACGGCGGCCAGAATCTCCAGAGTGGCCGGGGCCGGGGCCGGCAACAACCCGTGCGCCGCACGGACGGTGCCGCCCGGCAGTGGCAGACTCGACGCGTAGACCTGGTGGATGCCGAGCGCGTGCAGCCCGATCAGGCTGCCAACGATATCGACAATCGAGTCAATCGCGCCGACCTCGTGGAAATGGACCGCTTCCACTGTGCTGCCGTGAATCTTCGCCTCGGCTCGCGCCAGGCGCCGGAAGACCGCTTCGGCCGTGGCGCGCACCCAGTCTGGGAGACCGCTCCGCTCCAGCAGCCCCACGATGTCACGCAGCCGGCGCTCAGGCTGGATAGCTTCGTCAACCAGCACGTCCAGCTTCGTTCCGGTGATGCCGTACGACTGCTTCGTCTGGACATCGAGGCGGTAGCCGTGCAGGTCAAGGGTCGCCAGCTGTCCCTGGAGCACGTCAAGTGACAGGCCAGCATCCAGCAGCGCCCCGAGCAGCATGTCGCCAGCAACACCGCTGAAGCAGTCCACGAAGAGCAGCGGCGTCGGCTCTGCGGTCGGTGACTTTGACTCCCAGGCCAGCACCGATGTGCTTGCTGCAAGCGCTGGCCCGGCGGAGTGCGCGTGGCCGTGGCCGTCATGATGCGGGTGGGGGTGCTCATGCGGGTGCGGGTGGTCGTGGTCAGTCACGTGCTGCCCGTCGCTCGTCATTGTGTGTGTCGCTCCCCTGCATCATCTCCGAACGCCTCCGGCGTTTCCCCGAATCCTTCCAGCGCCTCCCCGACGACAAACAGCGAGCCGGTCACGATCACCAGATCGTCGGGGCCAGACCGGTGCAGCGCCGCGCTGACCGCCTCGTGCACGTCTGCCACCGACGCCGGCTCAATGCCGCGCTCGCGCAGGGCCGCCGCCAACTCGTCCAGCGGCACCGACCGCTCGTGGTGTGAGCGCGTCAGCGTCACGTCGGACGCGACGGGTAGCAGCGCATCAAGCATCCGCGACACGTCCTTGCCGACCGATGTGCCGAACACGAGGCGGCAGCGCGTCGCAGGGAAGCACTCGCGCAGCGCCTCAGCCAGGCGGGCAGCCGAGTCACCGTTGTGTGCGCCATCCAGCACCAGCCACGGACGCTGTCGCAACACCTGGAGCCGGCCCGACCAGCGCACTGACCCGAGGCCGCGCCGCACCGCTGCGTCGATATCAGCAGGCGTCCAGGGCCGGGAGAGAGGAACGTGGTTGGCCGGGGGTGCCGTCGCGGAGGAGACGGCCGGCCCGCCTGCCGCTGTCGCGTCATAGTCGCCCGCGCCAGCGGCGCCGGGAACGCGAGATGGATCAGGCGGATGGCCGTCGTCGGCAGTGGCGGGGCCGCCGGCGAGCACGTCTAGCGCGCCAGTCGCGAGCGCCACGGCGGCAGCGGCGTTCTCGCGCTGGTGGCGGCCGAGTAGCGGCGAGGTCAGCCCCGCGAAGTGCCCGCGCGGCCCGGACACGCCAAACGTGCTGCGGCAGGCGTCTTCGGCGTCCGGCTGCCACAGCCAGTCCGTCTCGATGCGCTCCAGCCGTGCGCCGCTGGTGCCGGCTGCCTGCTCCACGACCATATGGGCCTCGGCGGGCTGCTGGGCGACCACGGCGAGCCGGCCGGCGCGGAACACGCCGGCCTCCTCCTGGGCGATAGCGGCCAGCGTCGTGCCGAGCGTGGCCGTGTGGTCGTAGCTGATCGGGCCGAGGGCGACGGCGAGCGGGTTCAGCACGTTCGTCGCATCGTGCAGGCCGCCGACGCCCGCCTCCACGATGGCAACCTCGACACCGGCCTCTGCGAAAGCGAGAAGTGATAGCGCCAACCCAGCTTCAAACGTCGTCGGCTGCCCGAGCGCCGGCTGTCTCGTCGCCAGCCGGCCCATCGCGGCTCGGACCAGCGGCATCAGTCGCCCGACCGTCGCCGGCGCAATGTCATCGCCAGCGATCCGCGTGCGCTCGCACCAACTCATCAGGTGCGGCGACGTGACCAGCCCCGTCCGCAGGCCCGCCGCCCGCAGGATCGCCTCGGCGTTGGCGGCGATGGAGCCTTTCCCTTTGGTGCCGGCCACCAGGACGCTGGCGAACCTGGCCTCTGGGTTGCCGATCTCCGCGAGCAGCGCGCGCATTCGCCCGAGCTTGCGGGGGTGGTCAGCGACGACCTGCGCGGCGGTGCGGATATTCGGCGACAGGCCGTAGAGCCAGCGCAGTGCGTCCTGATAGGCTCGGTCGGGGATCGCGGCATCGGGCAGCATGCCGGGGGAGTATACCGGGCGCATCAGGCTGCCCCGGCATCCACCGCGAGCGGGTGGCGGAGGCTGCTGTCCGGACGCGAATGCACATGGCCCGGATCGTGCAGGAGTATACTTTGACTCAGGAGGGCCACCGTCGGCTGCCAGTTCGGCATAGCGGTGGCCCTGTTCTATGTGTGTGACCTTCAGTAAGCGCTATGCACACGTGTGCCGCGTAACGGTGCCCGGAGGGACCAGTGGCGGAGCGACCAAGGCGGTTCGTCATTGTCGGTAACGGCGTGGCGGGCACAACCTGCGCCGAGACCCTGCGTAAGAATGACCCGAACTGCGATATCACCCTGATTGGCGACGAGCGCTGGCCGCTCTACAACCGGGTGGCACTGCCGCCGTACATCAAGGGCAAAACGGCGCGCGCGAAGGTCTTCTTGCGGACGGCCGAGCAGCACGCGCAGCGCGGTATCACGCTGCTGCTTGAGACGCGCGTGACCAAGATCGACCACGAGGGGCAGACCGTCACGCTGAGTACCGGCCAGGACTTGCCGTACGACGCCCTCCTCGTAGCGACGGGGGGCCGCCCGAACCACCTGCGGGTGCCGGGGGCTGAGGGCGCGAAGAACCTGTTCAATTTCCAGTATTTCGACGACGCCGAAGCGATCCTTGACGCCATGAAGCACTCGAAGCGGGCAGCCGTCACCGGCGGTAGCTACATCGCTTACGAGCTTGCCGAAGGCTTCAGCGAGGCCGGCCTTGAGGTGTACTGGCTGCATCGCGGACCGCACTTCCTCCGGCGCGTGCTGGACCCCGAGGGTGGCGCGTTGGTGGACGACATCGCCACCGACCACGGGGTGCATATGCTGTACGGCTCGACCATCACCGAGGTGGAGCGCGACAACGGCCAGGTGAAGGCGATTGTCGAATCGAATGGCAAGCGAATCGACGTGGACATGCTCGGCGCGGGCCTGGGCGTGAAGCTCAACCTCGAACTGTTCCAGGGGCTGCCCGTGGAAACGCGGGACGGCGTGGTGACGAACGAGTACCTGGAAACCGGCGCGAAGAACATCTATGCGGCCGGCGACATTGCCGAGTTTTACGACGTGACGATCAATCGTCATAACATCCTCGGCACCTGGGGCAACTCGCTCGGCCACGGCAAGACGGCCGCCATGAACATGCTCGGCCAGCGCACCAAGTACGAAGACATCCCGATGTACAGCAGCACCCTGTTCGACTCGTACATTCGCGTGATCGGGCTGACGCCGGACAGCGCCGCGGAACTGGAGTCGTACGAGCAACTCAACGCCCAGGCCCGTAGCTACCAGCGCCTATTCTTCCTGGATGGCCGGTGCGTCGGCGCGGTCCTAATCGGCGACATGCGGTTCCGAAAGAAGATCTTCGCGGCCATCAAGGGCCGTGACGTCATTGACCCGGAACATCGGCGGCAACTGCTGGCCTGACCGGAACGCCGGCCGTCTGCCTGCGACTCCGTCAGGGGCGCAGACGGCCGACGAATACCCCCCAGCCGAGGTACGTGCGGCCATACGCCAGGTGGGCGCGGCGGCCGTGGTCGCGGAACTCGCGCACGGCCTCGGCGTCTGGGTCCGCTGGGTGGTCCCGCAGCCAGCGTTCAAGCGTCCACCACTGCGCAGCCACGTAACGGTCCCAACTCTCCTGGTCGGCAAGCACCATCTCGACCAGTTCGACGCCGGCTGCTGCCAGTCGGTCGGCGGTGCCGGCCAATGACGTGAAGTCGTCTGTCCCAACCTGGAGCGCCGCGTACGCTTCGGCCGGCGGCGCGCTGTGCCAGAACGGCTCGCCGACCAGCAACAGGCCGTCGTCTCGCAGGGCGGGGCGCATCAGGTCGATGGTGCCGCCCAGCCCGCCGCCGATCCAGGTCGCCCCGATACACGCCACGATGTCGTACGCGGCAGGCGGCAGCGGATGGGTGCCGGCATCGGCCTGCTCGAAGCGCACGCGGTCCGTGACCCCAAGCTCCACAGCGCGCGCATGGGCGGCCCGGAGGAACACTTCGCTGAGATCGACGCCGTGCCCGACGATGCCGTGATGTGCCGCCCACTGGCAGAGCATCTCACCTTTGCCGCAGGCGAGGTCAAGCACCTGCTGGCCAGGCCGAAGCCGGCACAGGTCGCCCAGCAGCGCTACCTTGTCGTCGGTGAACGGGTTCAGGATGCGGTGATCGGCTTCGGCCAGCTCGTGGAGTCGCAGCGACATGGTGCCTCCCAGTGATAATGGTATTCGCCCTTGTCCAGGCCGTTCACGACGCGTGTGCCCGACGTAACGGCGTGGCACCCTGGAAATCCCGAGAGTATTCGTGTGATCCAGTCGCCAGCTAGCGGCGTATCTCCCACCGTGAGCAGCCTTGCACTGTGCAGGGCATCAGGGATCGGGGGATTTCGACCATGGATCAGACAGTACGACCGCGGCTGACTCGGATGTATCGGTCCTGGGGCATTGATCGGCGGGCACTCTTGCGCGTTGCAGCGTCGGGCGCACTGGCCGTCGCCGTCTCAACCGCGTCGTGGGGCTGGGTGATGGCAAGTCCCGCACCACAGTCACCAGCGGGCATCGTGCGGCTGGCCGGTCACGACATGGGCCAGTCAGGTAGCGTGCGCGGCATGACCGATGCGCCGGCCGCCGGCCTCCGTGTGACGCTCAACCAACTCTTCAGCGAGCACGTGTATCTGGCGGCGCGGGCCACCGGCGCGGCGCTCGGCGGGCGCACGGCTGAATTCGAGGCTGCCGCTGGCGCACTCGACGCTAACTCCGTTGACATCTCGAAGGCCATGGGTCTGGCGTACGGCCCCGAGGCCGAGGCGGCGTTCTTGCCGCTGTGGCGGGCGCACATCGGCATGGTGGTGGATTACACCACTGGAGTCGCGGCGAAGGATCAGGCGAAGCAGGATAAGGCCGTTGCCGATCTCGTTGGCTACACCCAGGACTTCGGCGCGTTCCTGAGCAGCGCGAACGAGAACCTCCCGAAGGACGCCGTTGCCGGGCTGGTCAAGGACCACGTGCTGACGCTGAAGGACGTTATCGACGCCCAGGCGACCGGCGATCAGACGAAGGTGTACGAGTCTCTACGCATGGCGATGGGCCACATGCAGATGGTGGCCGACCCGCTTGCAGATGCCACAGCGAAGAAGTTCCCGGACAAGTTCGGCGGCGCGGCCCTGTCGCCGGCCAGTGATTTGCGCGTCGCGCTGAACCACCTGCTGGCTGAACACGTCTTCCTGGCGGCCAGCGCCACCGGCGGCGCGCTCGGCAACCGCGAGGCGCAGTTCAAGGCGGCGGCGGCCCAGCTCGATGCCAACTCGGTGGACCTGTCGAAGGCCATCGGCTCGGCATATGGCCCGGGCGCTGAAACGGCTTTCTTGCCCCTGTGGCGTTCGCACATCGGCATGGTGGTGGACTACACCGTCGGCAAGGCCACGATGGATCAGGCCAAGCAAGACAAGGCCGTTGCCGATCTCGTTGGCTACACCCAGGACTTCGGCGCGTTCCTGAGCGGCGCGAATGAGAACCTGCCGAAGGATGTGGTCGCCGGGCTGGTCAAGGACCACGTGCTGACGCTGAAGGACGTGATCGACGCGCAGGCGGCCGGCGATCCGAAGGCGCAGTTCATGGCGATCCGTGGCGCGGGCCACCACATGAGCATGATTGCCGACCCACTGGCAGAGGCGACGGCCGTCAAGTTCCCCGACAAGTTCCCAGGCATGGGCATGGGCATGATGACGCCGGGCACCATGCCGGGGTCGATGCCAATGGATCATGGCAACATGAGCCCCTCCGCCCCAATGGGCCAGACGGCACCGATGGGCCAGATGACGGCGGCCGACATCAAGCAGTTTGCTTTCCAGCCGAATCCACTCGAAGTAGCGGTCGGCACCACCGTGACCTGGACGAACGGCGACGCGATTCCGCACAGCGTCACGGCGAAGGACGGCGCGTTTGACTCCGGCCTGTTCGAGCAGAACGGCACCTTCTCACAGACGTTCACGACGCCGGGCACCTACGCCTATTTCTGCACCAGGCACGTCTCGATGATGGGCGAAGTGCGCGTCACCGGCTGACGGCCAACCCGAACCGCGGACCCAGGCGCTTCCGCAAGGGGTAGCTGGGTCCGCTCCATCGCCGCGTCCCGCACGGTCCCCCGTGGGGCGTGGCGAACAGCAGGCTCCGTCGCTTGGCACGCGAGCGGGCGGCTACCGCATCAGGGCAGGGATTTCCTCCCGGTCCCGGTCCTGGTGAGTCGTCCCTGACGCACCGACTGGCGGAGCCTGCGTTTGTGTCCGCAGGGGGCAGCCGCAATCGTGTACGATCACGCGGGAGCCGTCAGGTGGAAGCTCACACGCCCCTACGCACATACGGTCAGCCCGCAGCCGACCATACTTCCGATGCCGAAGAACTGGCGGGGTTGTATGCGTTTGGCGTCCTGGACGGCGCAGAGCTTGGCCGATTTGAGCGGCACCTTGCCGGGTGCGGGCGCTGTGCGGAAGTCTTCGACGGCGACGCTGCGATGGTCGGCGCGATCAGCCTGACGGTCCCTGACGTTGAGGCCGCCCCCGACTTCAAAGCTCGGCTGCTCGCACGGGTGGCTGCCGAGCTTGAGACAGGCGTGTTCCAGGCTGCGCATGTCACAACGGTCGCTGGCCCGGCTCGCGTTGAGCGCTCGGCACGCATGGTGCCGCTCGCCGCGCGCCGCCGCCCCGCCGCGTCGTTGGCATGGTTGCTGCCACTTGCGGCGATCATGCTGGCCGTCATCGGCGGGACGATCCTCCTGAGCCAACAGCTCGCCGCCGCCCAGGTGGTCGCCACGGCTTCGTTGCAGAACAACTCTGATCGTGGCCGCGCCGAGGTGCTGTTACGCCGCTCCGGTGAAGGCGTCATCCAACTCACGGGCTTTGATGACCTCGGGAGTGGCCAGGTCTATCAAGCCTGGGTGATCCGGCCGGGGCAGCAGCCGGTGGCGACCGGCGTGTCGGCTCGTGGCAACGGTACGCTGATGCTGGACGGCGACGTGCGCGGCACGAAGGTGGCGGTCACGCTTGAACCGGGACCGGGCGCGACGGCACCGTCGCAGGCACCGTTCGTGATCGGGGATGCACCGGCGTGAGCGGCGACCTGATGACCGTTCGACTGCATCAGTGCGCGGCGCACCGCCGGCTGCCGCTGCTCTACCGCCTTACCGCTATGGGTCGGTGCCCATGACGACGGCATCGGCTGAACAGAGCGGGTCCGACCTGGGCACACTCGAATCGCTCTACGACGAGTACCACCGGCAGGCGCTCGGCGTGGCGCTGCGGGTGCTCGGCAACATGGGCGACGCTGAGGAAGTCGTGCAGGAAGCGTTCCTTGCGGCCTGGCGGGCCAGCCACACGTTCGACGCCTCGCGCGGGTCCACGCGGACCTGGCTGCTGACGCTGGTCCGTAATCGGGCCATCGACGCGGTGCGGATGCGGATGCGGCGACCAGTCCAGCCGCTCGACGACACGTTTGACCCGCCAGACTCCAGCGACGTGCCGTTGCAGGCCGCCTCAAATGTGGACGCGGCCCGCGCCGCCGAGGCGATGCACCTGCTTCCGCCCGAGCAGCGCGCGGTGATCGAACTGGCCTACGCATCTGGCCTGAGCCACACCGAGATTGCCGCTAAGCTGAGCGTGCCGGTCGGCACCGTCAAAGGGCGCATTCGCTTGGGCCTTGACCGGCTGCGGCTGGCGTTGGGCGTGCCCCGCTAACTCTGGTGCACGCTGGCACCCCTCACCCCCCCCAGCCCCTGCTCCCCCAGCAGGAGAAGGGGCTGGGGGGTATATTTCATCGTTTGTGGTGTCCCGAAGGGACGTGGGAACCTCGGTCTGTTCGTGTTGGCCGGGGTCTGGCCTAGCGGCCGGCGTTCACGTCGTCGCGCCACTTCAGCAGGAACTCAAGGTCGTCCCTCTTCCAGGGGTGGTCCCAGCCGTAGATCAGTTCGGTTGCCCCGACCTTCACGTATTCGTCAAGGATGGCGAACTGCTCCGGTCGCGCCGCCGAGATCCGCGCGATGGTCTTCGGGTCGCGCCCGACCTTCGCGCACCAGTCGTCCAGGATGGCGCTCTTGGCCGCCCACGCTTCCGGCGCGCCGTGGGTGTGCCAGCGGTCGGCGTATTGCGCGGTGATGCGGAGCGTCACCTTCTCGCCGCCGCCGCCGATCAGGATGGGAATGGAGCCGTTGACGGGGGCCGGCACGTCTTTCGACCAGCGGTCCTTCATGATCGCGAGGCCGCGCTCGAAGTCCTTCAGGCGGCTGCCGGCCGTTCCGAACTCGAAGCCGAACTCGTCATAATCGCGCTGCGCCCAGCCCGCGCCGATGCCTAGCACGAACCGCCCATTCGTGATGTGGTCCATGGTCTTCGCCATATTCGACATCAGGGCCGGGTTGCGGTAGCTCATGCAGTGGACGAGGCAGCTCACGGTGGCGTGCTTGGTCTGTGCGCCCAGCGCCGCCAGCAGGGTCCAGGCTTCGAAGTGGTTGCCCTCATGCTGCTTGTCGGCGATGTCGAACAGCGGGAAGAAGTGGTCCCAGTTGTAAATGACATCCACCCCCGCCGTGTCGGCCCAGAGCCAGGCGTCTCGGTAGGTGTCCCAGGTGGTGTGTTGGGGTCGAATCTGCACGCCAATCTTGATCTTCGTCATGCCGTCTCCAGAGGTTGAAGCTGCTCGCGTTTGTCGCCCTCCGATGGTACCAGCGCAGCGGTCGGTGTCTGCGAAACGCTTGACCGTCGCCCGTGCCGGCGGTGATAGTCGAACCGTGGCGCTGCTCGCTCGGCATCGGGTTGCTGATGCGCGCGGCGGTTCCGCCCGGGCAGGTGGGGCGACCGGTGACTGAACGCATGCGATGGATGGTCGGGGCAGGCGGCGCGCTGCTGGTGGGACTGGCGCTGTGGGCCGTCCAGTCAGAGATTGCCTGGGCCTGGACTGCGTACCAGAACACCAGCGAAGCCTACGCTGCCTACGTGCAGGCGTGGCCCGCCACCGGCCGCACTCGCGAGGCCCGTGCGCGCCAGGAGGTGCGCGACTGGGAGCGTGCCAGCACCGCCAACAGCCGTGAGGCTATCCAGCGGTACACGCAAGCGTATCCGCGCGGCGCGTTCACGGATCAGGCGCGGCTGGCACTGGACGAGTTGTCGTGGCAAGAGGCGCAAACTGCCCGGACTCGGACGGCCTACGAAGAGTACCTTGCGGAGCATCCGGCTGGCCTCCACGCGGTGAGCGCGCGGCTCCAGGTCGAAGATTGGCACTGGACCGAAGCGCAGGCCGGCGGCACCTCAACGAGCTACGGCGCCTACATCGCCATGTTCCCCAGCGGTCGCTACGTGTCCGACGCGCTGGCCGCCCTCGATGAACTGGACTGGGCGGCGGCGCTGGCGGCCAATACCGCGGCCGCCTACCGTGACTACCTGACCCTCCGCCCTGGCGGACGCCACGTCGGAGAGGTCGTCATTCGCGTCGATGACGCCAACTGGAGTGCTGCACAGCAGGCCCGCACCGTCACGGCGTTTCAGACCTACCTTGCCG